>JAHLFI010000009.1 GCA_018883865.1 Candidatus Oceanisphaera merdipullorum | reverse complement strand
GGCTTGCTCGCTACCTTACAGCAGGGCTGCCAGTGGCTAGGCCATGAGGCCTGTTATGCGCCGGGCCAAGGGGATTACCAAGCACTGCCCTTTAAAGATAATGTGCTGACTCATAGCGAAGAGCGCTATCTGCTGCAGGCCGAGCAATTAGAACTCACACCAAAGGTAAGACTCGGCGGCGCTACCCTACATTGGTTACAGCAAGCCTTGAGCGCTGGCGAGCAAGCCATAGCCCAGGCAGGCCGCATCACCACACCTGTTTTAGTGGTGCAAGCGGGCAAGGATAGGGTGGTGGATAATGACGCCCAAGTGCGTTTTTGCCAAGCACTGCCTGCCTGTGCTGGCGGCCAACCTCTCGTTGTAAAAAAAGGCGCTCATGAGTTATTTTTTGAGCGCGATAATCAACGCCGCCAAGCGCTAGAAGCCATTCTAGCTTTCTTCGAGCAATACGCAGCCCCTGCGGGAAGCTCTCAGCCATAAGCTGTCAAGAATAAGTAAAAGACAAACCAAAAAGCCCACGTTTTTGCGCCATACGCTTTATACGGGCCATTAGAGACAAACATCCGTCCTACGAACGTAAGGCATAAGGCGTATTTCGGCTTTAATGCGTTTAGATTTTGATATTTTGTCGCAGACAGTTTACAACTGTGCGTTATTCATCATGGTCGCCATATTAGCGACTGCTTGTTCTGTTATGGAGCCACCCCAGTGTCGCATTTATTACGCAATTCTTTGCTTTGCTTGAGCCTATCTTTTGCCCTAAGCGCCTGTCACACACCGCCACCCAAGCCGGCACCAGTAAAGCCGGTAGCAGCAGTAAAAAAACCTGAGCCCGCAGGCCCCCAGCCCTATGAAAACGGCGTGATCAGCGTTCCAGTGAGCCCAGTACAAGCCGTGCCGAGCAACTGGTAATGTCCAAGCCGCTTGAGCTATTTATCGGCATCATGTCTGGCACCAGTCTAGATGGTATAGATGCCGTACTAATGGCAACCAATGGCACGCAGGCCGAGCTAAAAGCCTGCACCCGTCATCCGTTTGCGCCTGATTTGCGCCAGCGTCTGCTAGCGGTCGCCAAGGGGGCGGCCATTAGCGCCCAACACTGGGGCGAATTAGATACAGAGCTCGGCCAAGCCTATGCAGAAATAGTGCGGCAACTGCTACAAGAGTCGGGCACAGATGCCAGTCAAGTGCGTGCCATCGGCTGCCATGGCCAAACGGTATGGCATCAACCCAAAGGCGACCTGCCCTTCTCACTGCAATTAGGCGATGGCAATCGCTTGGCCGCTCTGACCGGCATTATCACCATTAACGATTTTCGTCGCAAAGACATGGCGCTCGGCGGCCAAGGCGCGCCCTTAGTGCCGGCCTTTCACCAACAGGTGTTGGCGGACGAGCAACAAGTACGAATAGTGGTGAATATTGGCGGCATCGCCAATATTACCTTGCTCGACCCAACCAAAGCGGTAAGCGGATATGACGTGGGCCCCGGTAACATGCTGATGGACGCTTGGTGCCAGCAGCAATGGGGGCAGCCCTACGACAAAGACGCGGCCTTTGGCCTACAAGGTAAAGTAAGCGGCGAGCTATTAGCGCGCTTGCTAAATGAGCCTTGGTTGGCGTTACCGGCACCGAAAAGCACAGGCCGTGAGCTATTTAGCCCAAGCTGGTTGGCAGCGCAACTTAAAGCTTGTGTCACGCCTTTGTCACCGGTGGACGTGCAAGCCACGCTGGCGGAATTTAGCGCCCGCGCCATCGTCGACCAAGTGCAGAAGTGCTCGATTCACACAGACCTACCGAGACTGCTATTAGTCTGTGGCGGCGGCGGTCATAATCCGCTATTAATGCAGCGCTTAACTGCCCTGCTGCCTAACTGGCAAGTGACCACCACTAACAGCGCCGGTGTGGATATGGATGCCATGGAGGCCATGGCCTTTGCATGGTTGGCACATCAAACCTTAAACGGCTTGGCCGGCAACTTGCCCGCCGTGACCGGCGCCAGCCGACCGGCGATTTTGGGTGCCATTCATTTACCGGGCTAATCACTTACCGAGCTAATTACTGCGAGAGTCGTACGGCATAAAACGCACTGCTTTGTTTATCCTTTTATGGAGTCTTCGTTTTGAAAAACACTTCGCCTTCAACCTCAGATCTGCTCAACGACTTAGCCAAACTCGCCTCCGAAGGCCGCAATCCAGATACCTTAAACATTGATAAGCTGGATACGCTTGAGCTGCTGACCACTATTAATGCCCAAGACCAGCAAGTGCCGCTGGCCGTAGCCCAAGTGCTGCCCGCCATCACCCAAGCCGTGGATGCGATTGTTGCAGCTTTCCAGCAAGGCGGTCGATTGATCTACATGGGTGCAGGTACCAGCGGTCGCTTAGGCGTGCTCGATGCCTCCGAATGCCCACCTACCTTTAGCGTGCCTGCAGATAGGGTGATCGGCCTGATTGCCGGTGGCCCCGAAGCCATGTTTCGCGCCCAAGAAGGCGCGGAAGATAATATTGAATTAGGTGCCGAGGATTTGCGCCAGCTCCAGCTGACCAACAAAGACGTAGTAGTGGGTATCGCCGCCAGCGGCCGTACGCCTTATGTGCTCGGTGGTCTGGCATATGCACGCCAGATTGGTGCCACTACGGTAGCGCTGGCCTGTAATACTGGCTCTGCCATTGGGCGAGCCGCAGATATCGCCATAGAACCAAACGTGGGCCCTGAAGTGATCACCGGCTCCACCCGTTTAAAGTCGGGCACAGCGCAAAAGCTGGTGCTGAATATGCTGAGCACTGCCAGCATGATCCGCATCGGCAAGGTGTATCAAAATCTGATGGTCGACTTGCATGCCAGCAACTTCAAGCTAGAAGCGCGCGCCCTGCGCATCGTTATGCAGGCCACCGAAGCCACTGAAGCACAAGCCACAACTGCACTTAAGACCGCCGATAATCAGGTGAAGCTGGCTATCTTAATGCTGTTATCTGGCTTAGATAAAGCGGCAGCTGAAGTGCGATTAGCACAGCATAAAGGCGTACTCAACACCGCCTTAAGCGGTGAGTTCTAAAGGTTTAGTGAAAAACGACGGCAGCGAGGGAAAAGTTCAGGCCTTTAGCTGGTGATTGGCGAGCAGCCGGCAAGTAGATGTTGCGCAGCTGCCGCTATAAAGGCGGCGTTTTTTAAGGCTCTGGCTCATCCGTTAATTGCGCGCGCAGTTTCTGCTCCCGCTTTTGATACCAGTTGGCCTTAAGACTGGTCCACCAATCGGCGGACAGCTCGCCACCGTAGGCTTCTAAGAGTGCAATGACTCGCTCAAGTGTCAATACGCTGACATAGTACTCGATATCGAGCCATTGCTTACTTACCACCACTTTAGTCACACCCATTTCTTGCTTAAACGCTTTGGCCAGCAACTCAATTTGTAATTGGTTTAAGTCTTCCAGTCGTAGGCGACGACGCACCTGAGCCAGTTCCGTGGCGGCATCTTTATCGTCAGTATTCATATTCGCCTCCTGCCGTGCTTTAAATATCATAAAGTAAGTCGCTAACTGTTCGCCTTATCTTTGCCCCTTACTAGGTTGCGATGCCTGCATTGCAATGGCCGTCTTGCTCAGTCAACATATCGGCCCGATACAGTATAAAGTACTGCATAAAAATCACTTACAATCTGCTTACCCTATTTCGACTCACCAACCAGAGGTCATCATGGACGCTACCGTTACCCTAACTGCCACCACTCACCAGCCCGCAATCACGTTACCCGCTATCGGCCAAGGCACTTGGTATATGGGCGAAGGGCTAGCCGCTCGCCAAGACGAAGTCCGCGCCCTGCAACAAGGCTTAGATTTAGGCTTAACCCTGATTGATACCGCAGAAATGTATGGCGATGGTGGTGCCGAAGAGGTGGTGGGACAAGCGTTAAAAGGCCGCCGCGAGCAGGCGTTTTTAGTCTCTAAGGTGTATCCGTGGAATGCAGGTAAGCACAGCGCCATTGCCGCCTGTGAAGCCAGCCTTAGACGCTTGGGCACAGATCACATCGACTTATATTTGCTACATTGGCCGGGTAGCATTGCGCTTGAAGAAACCCTAGCCGCGTTTGAACAACTGCGCGCCGACGGTAAGATTAAACGTTTTGGCGTGTCGAACTTCGATATTGATGAGCTGCAAGAGTGGCACGCCTTAAGTGGCAGCTTAACCGGCCAAAACACGGCCGTTAACCAAGTGCTGTATCACTTAGGCTCGCGCGGCATAGAGTACTCCTTGCGCCCTTGGCAGCGTCAGCAACAGATACCGACTATGGGTTATTGCCCACTGGCTCAAGGTGGCAGGTTGCGCCGTGACCTGTTGTCTAATGCCGAACTGCAAGCCGTGGCCTCTGAACTCAACATTACGGTGCCGCAATTGCTACTGGCGTGGGCCATTCGCCCGATTGACGGACAGCGCGATCTTATTGCCATCCCTAAGGCGGTGCAGCCCCAGCATGTGCAGCAAAATGCCGAGGC
>JAHLFI010000069.1 GCA_018883865.1 Candidatus Oceanisphaera merdipullorum | reverse complement strand
TCACCGGAGCTGTTATTAAAAGCCGCCGCCATTGGTTTGGTGATGACGCTGAATTTGATCTTTTGGATCCAAGCTATAGCACACAGCTCAGGCATAGGCGAAGGCGCCTTTATCATGAGCTTGGCCATGCTGATGGTGCCACCGCTGGCATGGATTTTGTTTAAAGAGCGCCCGCAACGCCAATTTTGGTTGGCTTTGCCCATTGCCTTAATCGGCTTGTTTTTATTGACCATGGGTAATGGCTTGAGTTTATCCCTTAGCCAACTGTTGTTCTTACTCGCCTCACTGTCACTGGCCTTATATTTTAACTTAAACAGCCGCTTTGCGCGGCGCATCGATCCGATGGCGCTGACCTGTATTCAACTGGCCGTGACCGGTGTGATGCACTTGTTATATTCCGCAAGTTTTGAACACTGGCCCGCCAGCATATCGCCTATCACTTGGGCTTGGTTTGCGGCCAGCGTATTGTTAGCTACCTCGTTGCGCTTCGTGCTGCAGAGCATGGGCCAAAAATACAGTCCAGTGGCCAATGCCGCGCTGATCATGATGTTAGAGCCGGTATGGACGGTATTGATCAGCGTCTTTTGGTATCACGAACCCATGCCGCTACCGAAAATTTTAGGCTGTACGCTGATTTTAGTGGCGCTGCTCAGCTATCGCAGTCGTAACATTCTTGAATGGTATCGTAGCCGCAAAGCACTGGAGCGTTGAGGTTAGTTTTTTATTGCGTACTTGGCATAAACAGCTCTTTCGCCTTAAACAGCAATACCACCAGCAAACCCGCAGCTAGGCCAATCACCATATGCAGTAAGAGCGGGGTTAACCAAGCTAACAGGCTCCCTATGGCCGGCAACTCTAGGGTAAGCTTGGCGACAACTTCTACCCCATGCTCCAACCAATAAAGGCCGTGTACTAAAATACCGCCCCCCACCAAAAACATGGCAATGGTGCCAACTATCGATAAGCCCCGCATTAAGTAAGGGCAAGCAGCCAGTATAACGAGCCCTAATTTTTTTAATGCTCCGCCTTTTTGGGTGAGATACAAACCTAAATCGTCCAGCTTAACAATACCCGCTACCAAGCCATACACACCTATAGTCATGGCTACTGCAATACCGGCTAACACCATCACTTGCTGCGTAAAAGGCGCATCCGCCACTATGCCTAAGGTGATCACGATAATTTCTGCTGACAATACAAAGTCGGTGCGAATCGCACCTTTTATCTTATCGCGCTCATAGGTCAGCACATCCACATTAGGGTTCAGCTTGGCATCTGGGTGTGCTATGTCTGGAGAGAGTGTTTCAGGTGAGAGTGGCACTTCTAGAGAGGGTGATACTGCTAAAGGGGGCTCACTTCGCACAACGGTGGGGGAAGATAACGCAGAAGATGCAGAGTGTGCCTTTTTATGAAGAAAAGAATGCACCAATTTCTCGGCACCTTCATAGCATAAATAGAGGCCGCCCAACATTAACAGCGGCACTATGATCCAAGGAATAACGGCGCTAATGGCCAAGGCGGAGGGCACTAAAATCAATTTATTACGCATGGAGCCTTTAGCAACCGCCCACACCACGGGTAACTCTCGATCGGCTCTCACCCCGGAAACTTGCTCGGCATTCAGCGCTAAATCATCGCCCAGCACACCGGCGGCTTTTCTGGCTGCTACCTTAGTCATGAGTGAAACATCGTCCAGTAAACTGGCAATATCATCAAGCAACATCAATAAGCTAGCGCCGGCCATAGAGCGGTTCCTTATGTGAGTTTAGACTTAAGCATTAACTTTTAGCTTACGCTTTAACTGCTAAGGGCTGTGCTTGAAAATTAATGCCAGCCCAACCGTGTTTAATGAAGTTACGGATATTTTGGTGCCCCTGTCCAGTCGGATCAGCTAATACACCTCGATAATGCTCTCCAAAGCCGGCCACTGCTTGTTCGGCACTTAACTGATGTAATTGGCCAAAAGCAAAAATCTTGCAGGAGCCATTATTTTCTCCAGCCGCATTCACCACATCGCCATTAGTAAAAGCGGTGGGTGTAAAGTGATACGCGCAGTCAATCACCGCCAGCGTGTCGGCAAAGCTCAGTTGCTCCGGCTGGTTTTTCAGCGCGAGGATCAGGTCTTGTTCAGTCATGAAGGTTCCTTGGTTTAATGTGAGGGGAAAACAGCGCCGAGGGCCCGGCGGCGCCAAGCTTAACAAAGAGCGATAAAGACTAAAGATTATTTCGCAACGGAAGAACACGGAACGCGCGGAAAAATTAAGATGAGATAAGAACGAAAGGTGCCTAAGGATTTATTGATAAGAGCCACCTTACAAACCGCTTATACGCCATAATTTTAGCTCTTACCCATTAAATGTATTTTCAGATCTGATCTCTATTGTTCCGTGGATTCAATGGATTCCGTTGCAAAAGGCCTTTGAACTTCGGCTTAGCGCTAGGCGCTTATGTTCAGCCCTAAACACTCGCTGAAGAAGCGGCTGATGTCGGCCACTTCGGCGCCGCACACGCTGTGCTCCATATTGTAAGTCTTATACTCAGGCGCATAGCCCCAGTGTTTCAGCTGCTGACACGCCCTG
>JAHLFI010000068.1 GCA_018883865.1 Candidatus Oceanisphaera merdipullorum | reverse complement strand
AGATCATTCAAGGAGGGCAGGGCCTTAATATCATGGCCTAACTGTTGGTGCACCTTAGCAGGATTACGGCTCAGTACCGTTATCTCATGATGGTTGCGTAAATGCGGCATCAAACGCCGCCCGACAAAGCCGGTGCCACCGGTTATTAATATCTTCATGATCGCCTTCCTCTCCTTTGGCTGCCACAGTGCTGCATGCATGCGTTATTGCACCATATATTAGCAGCACCAGCAGTTTGAGGTTGTGAGCCCAGTTAGAACAAAGCGTTACGCTGTTAGCTGTAAGTAGATATTGAGCAGAGTGGTTAAGGATTATTGGCAGGAAATAGCGGGAGAGGGCTAGGCAGATAAGCAAAAAACGGGGGATAAAAACCGAGGTTATCCACATAGGTTATCCACATTTTCTGTGAATAAGTCTGTAGATGACCTCGGGTATTGGCGCTAGCTTGTTGATCTTACATCAATTAAAAAATTGAGCAGGGATCAAGCAAGATCAAGCTATTTTATTCCTGCCGTTACGCGATAGGTGCACGCGCTAACAGCAAATAGACTTAAGCCAGAGCGGCAATGGCGGCGTCGTAGGCTGGCTCTTCAGTCAGCTCAGCAACCAGCTCGCTGTAAACTACTTTGCCTTGCTCATCGATGGCAACTACAGCACGGGCCGCAAGACCACGCAGAGGACCGTCGGTTAACGCAACGCCGTAGGCGTTTAAGAAATCGCTGTTACGGAATGCTGAAGCAGTTTGTACGTTTTCGATGCCTTCGGCGCCACAAAAACGGCCCAGTGCAAACGGCAGGTCCATAGACACGCAGATCACCTTGGTGTTGTTCAAGGCGGCAGCTTTCTCGTTGAAGGTGCGTACGCTGGTGGCACAAGTGCCAGTGTCAACACTTGGGAAAATGTTTAACAGTACTTTTTGGCCTTTGAAATCAGCCAATTTAATGTCGTTCAGTTCGCCATTGGTCAGTGTGAAATCAGCAGCTGCTTGGCCTGCTTGTGGAAACTGGCCAGATACGGCAACAGGGTTACCTTGGAATGTGATGCTAGACATATTTTACGTTCCTAATATGAGGTTATGTATTAAAGGCCTATGTGTTACGAGCCATGTTAAAAAATTATATTGCAGCGGTTAACTTACCAGTTTTAGGCATAAGGAAAAGGTTTTTATTTTTTTCCTCAAGCCTTGAAAGTAGAAAACGCCGAGCTGAGCATAATCAAAACGACCGCACAGGGTAAGCACTGCGACCGCTGTGTAAGACAGGCCGCGTGTTGTCCTTAGGTATTACGCTTTATTAGCCGCATCCATTTGCCCACCTTGAATGGCGGTCAGCGCGATTGTGTACACGATATCGTCCACCAACGCGCCGCGTGATAAGTCATTTACCGGTTTGCGCATGCCTTGCAGCATGGGCCCGATGGACACTAATTGTGCCGAGCGCTGCACCGCCTTATAGGTGGTGTTGCCTGTGTTTAAGTCTGGGAAGATAAAGACCGTTGCTTTACCCGCCACCGGTGAGTCTGGCGCCTTCGACTTGGCCACGTTTTCCATGATGGCCGCATCGTATTGCAGTGGCCCATCGATAATCAGATCGGGGCGTTTTTCCTTCGCCAGACGGGTCGCTTCACGTACTTTGACTACCTCGGCGCCCGTGCCTGAGCTACCGGTAGAATAAGAAATCATGGCCACTCTTGGCTCTATGCCAAAGGCGGTGGCGGAGTCCGCAGACTGAATGGCGATTTCCGCTAATTGTTCGGCAGTCGGGTCTGGATTAATGGCGCAGTCGCCATACACCAGTACCTGATCGGGCAGCAACATGAAGAAGATGGAGGACACGAGCGAGCAGCCAGGCGCGGTTTTAATGAGTTGCAGCGGCGGGCGTATGGTGTTGGCGGTGGTGTTAATGGCGCCAGACACTAGGCCGTCTACTTCGTCGCGTTCCAGCATCATGGTGCCGAGCACCACATTATCTTGCAGCTGCTCGCGGGCGATAATTTCGGTTAAGCCTTTTGACTTTCTCAGCTCCACCAAGCGCTCCACATAATGCTCGCGTACTTGCTTGGGATCGATAATCTCCACCCGCTCATCCAGCTTAACGCCTTGCTGGGCGGCCACGCGTAAGATCTCTTCACGATTACCCAAGAGGACGGGGCGAGCGATACCGCGCTCGGCACAGATGGACGCCGCCTTAATGGTGCGCGGCTCTTCGCCTTCGGGCAGCACGATACGCTTGGCGGCGCGGCGTGCCAATTCGGTGAGTTGATACCTAAACGCCGGTGGGCTTAAACGATGGCTGCGCGTGGACTCGGCCATCAAAGATTCAATCCAGTTTTGGTCGATATGGCTGGCCATGTAATCTTGTACTAAGTCGATGCGTTGCAAGTCATCGATAGGGATTTCCAGATTAAAGTGCTGCAAGCTGACTGCGGTTTGCCAAGTATTGGTATCGACCATCAAGATCGGCAAGCCGGTTTCGGTGGCTTGCTGGCACAGCGCCATAATTTGCGGTTCGGGGTGATAACTGCCGTTTAACAGCAGGGCGCCGATTTTTACGCCGTTCATGGCTGCCAAACACACGCCCACTATCACGTCCGAACGGTCGCCGGAGGCTACTAATAAGCTGCCCGGTCGAAAGTGTTGCACCATGTTGTGCAGCGCACGGGCACAAAAGGTGACGCTTTGCAGGCGACGCGTGTTGAGCTTGCCCTCGTTTAAGATGGTGGCGTTTAAGTGGCGCGCCAGATCCACGGCGCGTGGTGCCACCATCTCTGTATTCCACGGAATACAACCCAAAATGCGCAGCGGCATCTTGCCAAACACCTGCAGCACTTCGAGATTGGGGTTGTATTTTTCAATCTTTTGATTGGGATTAAACATCTCAGACAGATCCGGGCGGGTGTTGCCCTGATCGTCCATGGGCGCGCCCACCTTGTTGATGATGCAACCCACTATGCGTTTGTTGGTCATGCCGCCAAAGCTGGCGCAGGCCAGTTCGATGCGCTCTTTCAGCTGTTGGCTGGAGTCGTTGCTGGGTTGAGCGATCAGCACCATGTCGGCGTCTAAGGCCTTGGCCACGTCGTAGTTAATGCGATTGGCAAACGGCTGTTTGTCGGTGGGGATCAAGCCCTCGACCACTATTACTTCGGCGCCCACTGCGGCCACGTGATTTTCCACCCGCGCCACTATTTCTTCCAGCAACACATCTAAATTGCCTTGGGCTATCATGCTTTCCGCATAGCTGAGCGCAAACGGCTCAGGCAGCACTAAGTTTGAGCCATTGGCCACCACGGCGGTGGAATGATCTTGAACCGTGGTGCGAGTGCGCGGTTGCGACACCGGTTTGAAGAAGGTGACGTTTACGCCATTGCGCTCCATGGCGCGCACCATGCCTAAACTGACCGAGGTGGCACCCACGCCGCCACTCACTGGGATTAACATTACCGTTCTGGCCATAATATCCTCTTAGTTATTGGTTACAGACATGAGAGTGCGCTTACAGCGCCCTGACAATGGCCAGTGCATCTTTGGCTATCACCCATTCTTCATTGGTGGGTATTACCCAGGCCGGTGTGCTGTTGGGCGTGGTAATGCAGCCCGTTTTACCAAAGCGCGCCTCATGGTTGGCCTCGGTATCGAGCTTAAAACCCAAGAGGCTCAATCGTGCCAGCGTTAACTCACGCACTAATACTGAATTTTCACCGATACCGCCGGTAAATACCACCGCATCCAGGCGGCCGTCCAGCGCACAGGTGTAGCTGGCAATGTATTTGGCGAGGCGATAACAGAAAATATCCATGGCCCGTTTGGCTTTCGGTTCTGCGTCATAATGCTCGGCAATGTAGCGGCAATCGCTCGTGAACTCCGACAAGCCCAGTAATCCCGACTCTTTGGTGAGCAGGGTATTGATGCGCTCAATGCTGTAGCCTAGGTTGTCATGCAGATGAAAGATGATGGCGGGATCGATATCGCCGCTGCGCGTGCCCATCACCAAGCCTTCCAGTGGCGTTAAGCCCATGGAGGTATCCACCGACTGGCCATCTTTGATGGCGCACACAGAGGCGCCGTTGCCTAAATGGCAGCTGATAATATTCAGCTCAGTCAGCGGCTTATCAAGTAACTTAGCTGCCTGCTCGGCAATAAAGTAATGGCTGGTGCCGTGCATGCCGTAGCGGCGAATATGGTGCTCTTTATACAGCTGATAGGGCAGCGCATATAAGTAAGAAGATTCCGGCATGGTTTGATGAAATGCGGTATCAAACACGGCCACTTGCGGCAAATCAGGAAACGAGCGCAGGGCAGAAGCTATGCCAATCAAATGTGCCGGATTATGCAAAGGCGCGAGACTAGCGCACTCTTCGATGATCTTAACGACATTGTCATCAATCAGTGCCGACTGGGTAAACTGCTCACCGCCGTGGACCACCCTGTGGCCAACCGCCACCAAGTTGCTTAACAACTCAGGGTGGGGCAGCAGTAGACTGTTTACAATAAAGTCCAGCGCTTGCTGGTGGGCGGCGCCGTCACCGAGTGTACTGCTGCCCTTTTGACCTTCGAAGGTCCAGTTAATGCGGGTGTCGGGCAGGTAAAAGCATTCGGCCAGACCAGAAAGTTGTGTGTTGCCGGTTTCGGCATCAATAATGGCAAACTTCAGCGACGAACTGCCGCAGTTAAGCACGAGAACTAGCTTGCTTGTCATGGGTAAACCTTGTTATTAGAAGAATTAACGCAGATCGCGTCACGCGCGATCCTCCGTTAGGCCGTTGGCTGAGTAGAGCTAGGCTAGGCGCAAATTATAAATACAGGGGATAATACCCACATGGTGGCGTAAAATAACATTAAGTTGGAGTGGTTTTATTATCTGGGGCTAGTAATGCAGGAAGCTTCACCCTCAGTCCCATCGTTTTGGAGGTCGTATGACGACATTAATGGGTACCTTACAAAAAGGCAGCGCTTACTTAGCTGTTTGGCCAAAAGAGCGCCAATTGGCCACCTTATTTCCCGAGTATCGTATTACGACCGCCACTCGATTGGCCTTGCGCACCATACCGGCCCTTATGGTACTGAGTGTTTTGGTGCAGTTTCAATTAGGTGACCCACGTTATTGGCCGGGCGTGGTGAGCTCAGTGCTCTTTTTGGCGAGCCTGCCGCTCCAGGGCTTATTTTGGTTGGGTAAGCGCGCCGCCACGCCGTTGCCGGCGGTATTGGTAACTTGGTATCAACAAATTAACCAAAAGATGAGTGAGGCGGGCGTATTGGTAAGCGAGCCCGTATCACGGCCTCGTTATTTTGATTTAGGCGAAGCCCTCAATCAGGCTTTCAAACAATTGGATAAATCTTTTATTCGCGATCTGTAACCGCGAATGCTGGTTGCAATGGCCGGTTTTTTTGGCGAGGCTGAGTCTTATCTTGCAGTACTTGCCATCAAATCAGTACTGGCTATTAAACAACAGGCCTACCTATGAATTTTCTCTCCCAAACCATGTCTCACAAACCCGAGCCCAACTGGCCTGAAATACAGGCCATACCGATTGTAGAGCTTCAAGATCCACTGGTATCGTTGGGCTTAGTCAATTTGCCGCTACGTATTTACCCTGCCTATTTTCATCAAGGGGTGCCGGGCGCGCTCAGCGATTGCTACGTACGCCGCTGCGTCTTGTATCGCCTCTATAAAGCCGCTCGGCTGTTGCCGGCAGGCATCGAATTGGTGGTATTAGATGGCTGGCGGCCATTAGGGGTACAGCAATATTTGTACGACACATTACACAGCGCCATGCAGGCTCATTATTCAGAAGACTCCGAGTTGGAGTTGGCGGCGCGCTTACGTCTTTTTGTTGCGCCACCTAGTACAGATCCTGCCGCCCCCAGCCCACACTTGACCGGTGGCTCGGTGGACGTGGCCTTGTGTGGCAGCGAGGGGCTGTGGCTCGACATGGGTACGGAGTTTGACGATATCAGCCCCCTGTCCGCCAGTGCTGCGTTTGAGACCTTAGATAAACCCAACGCTCGCGAGTCTGAAGTGATTGAAAATCGCCGGCTGTTACACAGCGTTATGCTGCAAGCAGGCTTCACTAATCTGCCCAGCGAATGGTGGCATTTTGATTACGGCAATCAGTCTTGGGCGTGGGCGACTCAGCAGCCGCAAGCCCAATTTGGTGCGATTGAGCGACTATCCTTAAGCGAGCGTTGGCAGAAAAACTTGGCGCGTGAGGTGTGAAGGCCGGCGTGAGCAGAAGCGGCCTCACCTACAGTATCGCTATTTAACTCTTCCCCCTGCACGTGTTTTTAACGGTAAAGGAGCTCATCATGGATAAGTCTCACTCCCTCTGGCAAACCGGCTGGTACGGCGACGGCCAATGGCACGTTTGTGCGCAACTATACGATGTGTTCAATCCTGCCACCGGCAAACTGCTCGCCCAAGTGGCAAAATGCGGTGCCAAAGAAACTCAAGCTGCAATCGATGCCGCAGAGCATGCCTTAGTCAGCTGGCGCCACACTACGGCCAAAGAGCGCAGTAAAATTTTGCGCCGCTGGTATGAGCTCATGCTGGAGCACAAAGATGCGCTGGCCGAGCTAATGGTGTTGGAGCAAGGCAAGCCGCTGACTGAAGCCAAGGGCGAAGTTGTGTATGCGGCCAGTTTTTTAGAGTGGTTTGGTGAGGAAGCGAAAAGGGCTTATGGCGAAACCATTCCCAGCCCAGACGCCAAGCATCGCATTTGGGTTATCAAGCAACCGGTGGGCGTCGTGGCGGCCATTACGCCGTGGAATTTTCCGCTGGCCATGATCACTCGTAAGGTAGGTCCCGCCTTGGCGGCCGGTTGCACCGTGGTCGTGAAGGCCGCCAGCGCCACGCCGCTGTGCGCCAATGCCTTGGCCGTGTTAGCGGAACAGGCGGGTGTGCCGGCGGGTGTGCTCAATCTTGTCTCCGGCGATACCCAAGCTATTAGCGATACGCTTATGGACAGCCCTGTGGTACGTAAGCTGTCATTCACCGGCTCCACCAAGGTGGGTAAATTGCTGATGGCGAAGGCCGCCGATACGGTGAAAAAATTGTCACTGGAGCTTGGCGGCAACGCGCCTTTTATCGTGTTTGATGATGCAGACTTGGACGCTGCCGTGGCAGGCGCCATCGCGGCTAAGTTTCGTAATACCGGCCAAACCTGCGTGTGTGTGAATCGCTTCTTGGTGCAAGACGGTATTTACGACCGTTTTGTACAAAAACTGGCCGCAGCCTGCAGTGCCCTTAAGGTGGGCGATGGCTTAACGGATGGCGTGCAGCAAGGGCCGCTGATCAACCAAGACGGTCTTAAAAAAGTGCAACAACATTTAACCGACGCACTTAATAAAGGCGGCAAAATTATCTGTGGCGGCCAGCCCCATGCGCTGGGTGGTACCTTCTTTCAGCCAACTGTTTTGGCGGACGCCACCGACGATATGTTGCTAGCCCATGAGGAAACCTTTGGCCCTGTGGCCGCTTGTTTTCGCTTTCATGACGAAGACGAGGCTATTGATCGTGCCAACGCTACCCCTTTTGGTTTAGCCGCCTACTTTTATACGCAAAATCTTAATCGGGTATATCGAGTGTCAGAAGCCTTAGAGTCGGGCATGGTGGGCGTAAATGCGGGCATTATCTCCAATGAAGTGGCGCCTTTTGGCGGCGTAAAAGAGTCCGGTTTAGGCCGAGAGGGCGCACGGGATGGCCTAGCAGAATACCTAGAGACCAAATATGTGAATTTAGGTTTGAGCCCTGTAGACGGCGACAAGCCATAAACTAGCTATTTAAACGCGGCACCCTTGTTCACATCTGGTGTGCATAGCGCCGCGAATTCCTGCCTCTCTCACCACTAACCTTAATCTTCCCAACGTTGTGGTGCATAAGAAAAGGTCGGCAACGAGAGCTTCCAGTAAATAGCGGCCAAGCGCAGTATCAGGCCACTGCTAAAGGAGATCAGAGTATTAAGATCGTCCGAGACGCCCAACTCTAGCAAAGTTAAATACAAGATGGCGACCAACATAGAAACGCTGGCATAGAGCTCGTGGCGCAGCACCTGCGGGGTGCGGTTGCACATTATGTCGCGCAAAATACCGCCAAAAATACCGGTAGTGATACCAGCCATGATGACTACTGGTGTTTGATAGCCAAGTCGTAATGCCACATTACAACCAATGATGGTGAAAGCGATGAGGCCCATGGCATCCAGCACCAAAAATAGTCGGTGTAGCTTTTGCATAAAGCGCGCCACTACCATAGTCGCGAGGCCGGCACCTATGGTGAGATAAATATAAGGCGGATGTTGAGTCCAAGACACAGGGAAGTTACCCAACAGTATGTCGCGCACTGTGCCGCCGCCTAGGGCTGTGATAAAGGCGATCAATGCCACGCCGAATAAGTCCATGTTACGTCGCCCAGCGGCGAGCGCCCCCGACATGGCTTCGGCGGTAATCGCAATAATATAGATATAGATAAGCACACAGATCTCCTGCTGACAGTGCTGCCTCTCCCTCTGTCCTGTGTACCTGAGAGTTTCCGTAGCATTTAGCTACTTGCCCCTTCGGTGGGTTGCCGTTAGCAACCGCTCTCCAGTTGGCGAATGATTGTTGGATCGCAGTCCGTGAGCCTGAGCGTTTATGGGAGTTTGCACCTTCGGCGGAGTCTGATGGATGACTCTCTCTCCTGCGAAGCGCTATTGTAATACATTTAATCTAAGTAAATATGTATTTAATGAGTGGTGTGGTTGGCCAGGCGCAAGCCAATAATTGTGGGTGCAGACACAAAAACGACTGGCTTATTTTCGGTGTCAGCGAGTCTGGCAGAACTCGAAAAATGAGTCGCTGTAGTGAGTCGCTGTAGATAGATATTATTGTTAGTGGTCGAATGTATAATTGTGGTTGGGTAAGAGGGTGCTGGCTGTTTCAGATAATTTAAAATACTGAAAAATACGTATTTATTCCTGTTTTAATATGATTTTCATAGGGTTTTACATTATTTTTAGTGCCTGTGTTTTTATCACTCTGGTCATGTATTTTAAAAATCCTGCTATTTTTAGGTTAGACTCCTATGGAGTTTGTTGTTTGCCAACCGCTCTTATTACTAACCACAATGTTGCTAACAGCAGCGCGCTAACCCTTCTGGTGTTAACTGCAGTTTGTAAGCTACTAGCGGTTAACTAGAGTGCGCTAAAAACAGGAATATTATTATGGCCGCAGAAAAAACGAGCCCAGAAAAATCTTCTCCTTCCTCCACCTCCACCATATTGATGCCGGTGTTTATTCCTGCCGTGGTGGTGCTCTTGTTAATGGTGGTCGGCACCATGAGTAACCCTGAGCTGGCAGGAAAGGTATTTGCCGATATTTTGTCTTATTTTACCAAGACCTTCGGCTGGTTTTATATGCTGTCGGTCGCCATCTTCTTGGTGTTTATTGTCTCGGTGGCGTTTAGTAAATGGGGCAATATTAAATTGGGGCCGGATCATGCTGAGCCGGAATACAGCTTCGTGGCTTGGTTTGCCATGTTGTTTTCTGCTGGTTACGGCATCGCCTTGTTGTTCTTTGGCGTAGCCGAGCCGGTATTGCATTACGCTTCGCCGCCCTCAGGTCCGGCATTAACCGTGGATGCGGCCAAGCAAGCCATGCAAATCGCCTTTTTCCACTGGGGCTTTCACATTTGGGCGATTTACGGCTTGGTGGGCTTGTCGCTGGCTTATTTCGCCTTTCGCCATGGTTTGCCGTTGTCGATGCGCTCCACCTTATACCCGCTGATTGGCGATAAAATTTACGGCCCTATGGGGCATACGGTAGATGTGTTTGCCATTTTGGGGACCTTGTTTGGTATTGCCACCACGCTTGGGCTGTCGGTGGCACAAATTAACGCGGGTCTAAATTATCTATGGCCGAATATTCCGGTAAATACCCCGGTACAAATCATTGCCATAGTGGCGATTACCGCCTTGGCTACTTTATCGGTAGTGGCGGGCATGGACAAAGGCGTAAAGCGGTTGTCGCTGTTGAATATGGTGCTGGCTATCTCTTTGATGCTGTTCGTGTTTACCGTTGGCCCTACGGTGTTTATTCTCAATACCTTTATGCAGAATACCGGCAGCTACTTAAGCAACATAGTGGAGCGCACCTTTAATTTACAGGCCTATACCGCCAGCGATTGGATTGGTAACTGGACGCTCTTTATTTTTGGGTGGACCATTGCTTGGGCCCCTTTTGTTGGCTTGTTTATCGCCAAGATCAGCCGTGGCCGAACTATTCGTCAATTTGTGGTTGGCGTTATGGTGGTGCCCACCTTCTTTACCTTTTTGTGGTTCTCGGTATTTGGTGATACTGCCTTACACATGATTATGGTGGAGGGGTACACGTCTTTAATTGACGAAGTACAGGCCGACCAAGCCATTGCCTTATTCAAGTTATTTGAACAGTTACCCTTTACCTCCATTGTGTCCTTTATTACGGTGATTTTGATCATCACCTTTTTCGTTACCTCTGCAGACTCAGGTTCGTTAGTGATTGACTCACTGGCCTCCGGTGGCGTGGCACACACGCCGATTTGGCAGCGCGTGTTTTGGGCATCAACCGTAGGCATAGTAGCGGTCGCGCTGTTATTGGCTGGAGGGCTGAGTGCCTTGCAAACCGCGACTATTGTCAGTGCATTACCCTTTGCCATTATTATGTTGATTGCCCTAGTCGGCATGTGGCGGGCACTGATCATAGAAGGGCACCACGAGGTGAGCTTGCAGCAACATATGCAATCGGCCAAAGGTGGGCCGGGAGTTGGGCCGGGTTTCTGGAAGAAGCGACTGGCTAATTTGGTGGATTTTCCGGGGCGAGAGGCGGTTGAAACGTTTATTCGCACCACCAGTTTGCAAGCCATGCAAAAAGTAGAGCAAGAGCTAGAGCAAAAGGGCTGGGTGGCGGAGGTGATTTTTGATGAGCAAAATTGCCGCAGCCAATTTCAGGTCTATCAAGAAGGTAAGCTGGAATTTATTTATGAAGTACGGCTGCGCGGTTACGCCATGCCGGACTTTTCTTTCCCGGAGTCTGCGCGTGACGTAGACGGTGACGAGCACTACTACCGTGCTGAGGTGTTCTTGCGTCGCGGGGGCCAAGCATATGATGTGTACGGCTATGATCAGCAAGATATCATCAGCGATATTCTGGATCAGTTTGAGAGATATCTGCATATTTTGCATATCTCGCCGGGTATCTTGCCGTGGAATATGGAAGAGCACGATGACGACTTAATCAATGAGATTGAGGAGCCGATAATCGACCCAGCACAGCCCGAGAAACCTTAATCAGGACGGGACATAATCAATAAAAAGGCGTGGATCTCCACGCCTTTTTATTTGTGACTCTCGCCTGCTTTAAGGGGCGGTTTTAGCCGGTACCATTTTAGTCTCAGTTTTGGTTTCAATATTCAGGCCGGCGTTATTTTTAGTCTCCACCTTGGTAGCCACTTTAGTTTCTGCCTCAGCTTTCACCGTTGTTTTCACCGCACTCTTACTGCTGGCGGCTTTGTTGCTGGCTTCAATAGTTGCTTTATTTTGCAGCGCTTTGATTTGCGCCTGCACGGCTTCTAATTCTGCTTGGTCTTGCAACGCTTTTAACTGAGTTTTCGCGTCTTGTAGCTGCTGCTGAGTGTCAGTTAATTCAGTAGTAACTGCGCCAGATGCGCTAAACGAAGCCTTGGATCCGGTTGTTTTAGCGGGGGCTACCAAGGGTTGCAAGCTCTTCGGCCACACTACTGGCACTGTGCTATCAGGCTCGGTAAATAATTTGGTTTCTTTGCCATCGTTCACCAATGCCGACATCTTGTTGGTTTGGGCGTTCCACACTAAACCGGCCGCCTGTGCTTCTCCGTCTTCTGTGGGTGAGGCGAGATAAAACAGCGTGCCTTCTTGTTCCAAAGCCGGGGCCGTGCGCAGCAATGCCAGCGCCTCGTCGTAATCATCACCCAGCAAAGCCGTCATACGATTTTTGATCATCGGTTTCTCAAACAGCTGAGAGCTGCTGGGATCTAAGCCGACAAACGGCTTAATAAAAGCCCACATGAGCTGGCTTGGTCCCATGGCCAGCATGGGGGCAAAGCAGCCGCTGAGCAGCGCGCACAGCGCCAGCACCATTAGCCCGCTGGGCTTTTTAAAAGTCGATACGCTGGATTTTTTAAAGGATGACTCGCTGGGTTCTTTAAAGGATGAGAAGTTAAATAAGTGAGTTAGGCGCATTGGGTATCCCATAATTTATATCCCTAACTTAGGTTGTATGACTACGGCCTAGTTACGGAGTATTAGCGTTATCTAAGAGGTGCAGCACATTAGCACAGTTGGCTGAAAATACAGCGTGCTCAGCACGAGACTTTTTTGGGCTGGCAGAAGGAAGCATTCATCGTAAAGTGGCGTTAATTTGACCTAAGTGCTTGGCTTAGGAAGTAAAAACTCAGTTTTTTTGCCTTGTTTATTACCGGTGGTGGCCCATGACGAGACACATGATATTGGCGACACTTTCTGGCATGCTTAAGGCCATTAGATTCAGGAGAGAACACGTGATGGCGCGTCTGAAAATCTGTCTATTATCCTTAGCGGCATTATTGCTCAGCGCCTGTGGCGATGGCGCATCGCACCAAGTGACGTTATTAACCGGTGCTGCCCCCAGTGAGTTGGCGCGCACCCACTTAGCGGCCGCCATGCTTAAACAGCAAGGCGTTAAGGTCACCATAGAAGAGGCAAGGTTGGGGCAGATCTGGCAACGGCTGTGGGCCGGTAAAGCAGATGCCAGTGTCACCGTTTGGTTACCCCAAGCCTCTGCACCCTTTGTGGAACGATTTTTTGATAGGCTAGATGACTTAGGCCCTAACGATGTGGGCTTAAGTGAGGAAGTCGAGCTGGTACCGTTATACGATAAGCCTCATACCATAGTACGTCGTACGCTGGCTGAAGAATCGCCGCAGGCGATGGCCATCTTGAACACTATGCAGTGGCAGCCCAGAGATATCGAAGAAATCATGCAGCGCTGGCAATTAAGCCAAGACTGGTCCGTGGCGGCAGAAACTTGGCTGGCGGAGCAGAGTCCTTCAGGAAAGGTTACGCATGTCTCTTCGGGGAGCGAGAAGCCTTAGGCCTGTCTCTTAGTCACAAGTATGTAAGACACTAAAGAGGCTGTAGGCTTACCTCCGCCAACGCGCTACCCCGTATCCCTACGACGCTCGGCAAATGCCGTCCATGGCATTTGACGGTTGGCTCCAGCAATGCCCACTGCCTCTTGCTGTGATGTAGCCTATTGTTAGCGCGGACAGCCAGCTCTTATGCTGACAAGAAGGCAGAGTGCGTCTGCTCAGCCGACCATCTGCGCCAAGGATGGCGCGGCTTGAGCCCCCATGGAGGGGTTTACGGCGAGTCGGAGGAGCGGTGCGCTTTGCCTGATATCGCCATTAAGTACAACAAAAAGACGTGACTAAGAGACAAGCCTTAGGCTGCCAGCGATCAGTTAGAGACCTACATCCCATCACGAATT
>JAHLFI010000067.1 GCA_018883865.1 Candidatus Oceanisphaera merdipullorum | reverse complement strand
TGAGGTGTGCTCCATCACGGCATAATCGACGGAAATATTGGGGTTGGCGGCAAAAGTGGCGGCATCTAGGCGAATAAAATCTAAGTCGCGTTCGCTCTTATCCAGCGCCTGCTGACACGCGGCCAACATTTGGGGCTGTAAGCGAGCCAGTTCGCTCAAATAACGGCTGGCCTGCATCATAAACATGCCGCTGTTCCAGTAATAATTGCCAGTCGCTAAATACGCCTCGGCGGTAGCTTGATTCGGTTTTTCGACAAACTCTTCCACCATAAAGCCGTCGGTATCGGTAATCGCCGCGCCACGGCGCAGATAACCATAACCGCTTTCGGCCTGTGTTGGTGTGATGCCAAAGGTCACCAGTTTACCTGCTTGCGCCAAGGGTAAGGCTGCCGCTATCGCCGTCTGAAAAGCGGGCACATCATGCAGGGCATGGTCCGCGGGCAGCGCCAAAATAATAGGATCGGCAGCGTCATACTCGGCGGACAATTGTTCGGTCGCTAATTGCTGTGCGGCCAATTGCTGGGCATATAAAGCCGCGACCGCCAAGGCTGGGGCCGTGTTGCGGCCCTGTGGCTCTAACATGATTTGTGTGGTGAGTGGCGCTAGCTGGCGCAGTTGTTCGGCGGCTAAAAAACGATGTTCTTCATGGCAAATGACTAAAGGCGTATGTGTGTTTAACCCCGTTAAGCGCAGCAAAGTGGCCTGCAGCAGGGACTCTTGGTTATCGAGCAGTGTTAAAAACTGCTTCGGATGCTGCTGGCGCGATAAAGGCCACAACCGAGTGCCGTGACCGCCCGCTAGGATAATCGGAAATAACATAGGCACACTCTGCTGCTGAGAAATGGAAAAATGAGGCGTAAAGCGTGAGGAGCAAGCCCCTGAAGGATACCTCAGGGTTTAGCCTTTTAGCGTTAACATCTGCTCCATTGCTAAGTGCGGTATGCCCGCATCCATAAATTCACTGCCATAAGGCGTAAAGCCGAGCTTGGCATAAAAACCCAGCGCCTGCGTTTGGGCGCCTAAGTACACTCGCGGATAGCCTAAGCGCGCAGCCTCATCCACCAGCGCTTGCACCATTTTGGCACCTAAGCCTAACCCTCTAAAGTCTTTTAAAATCGCGATCCGACCAATGTGGCCATCATCCAACATGCGGCCCGTGCCCACATATTGGCCATCTACGGCGACTAATAATTGCAGCGCGGCTTCATCTAAGCCATCAAACTCCAGTTCAGCCGGTACTTGTTGCTCTGCGATAAACACAGTCTCACGAATGTGCTTAATATGCGGGTTATGGGCGGCGTCGTAAGCGACTAGGTGTATGTCTGACATTGCGATTCCTTAGGGTTGTTATAAAAGCCGAGCCAACTCGGCTTTTATTTAGAATTGACTTTTCTGACAGCGGGCAGCTTACCACTGTCAGCTAGACCATCATTTCTTCTTCTGCATCGCCGCCGCTAGTGCCGCTCCCATGGCGCCTTGTAGTGCGCCTTGTTCTTGGCGGGCAGGGCGTGGTTGGCTTTGGTGAGCGCTTCCGTTGGTATCTTTAGCGCGCTGCGGGCTCGGTTTGCGGTCATTGCTGCGCTCATTGCTACGATCGGTGCGCACATTGCCGCTGCCGTGCTCTTCGGCGGTTTGCTCGAGGCGCATGGTGAGAGCGATACGCTTGCGCTGTAGGTCTACTTCCATCACTTTTACTTTCACTATGTCGCCAGCTTTCACCACTTCACGTGGGTCTTTAATAAAGCGATCCGTGAGCGCCGAAATATGCACTAAACCGTCTTGATGTACGCCAATATCGACGAAGGCGCCAAAGTTGGTGACGTTAGTCACCACGCCTTCTAACACCATGTCGAGCTCAAGGTCACTGGGCTTTTCAACCCCTTCCATAAAGCGCGCGGCTTTAAACTCAGGGCGCGGATCGCGGCCGGGTTTATCCAGTTCTTTTAAGATGTCTTGTACCGTGGGCAGACCAAAATCTGCATCCGTATAATTTTGCGGACTCAGTTTGCGCAGCAATTCGCTGTTACCAATAATGGCCTGCACCGGCTGCTTTAGATCTGCCGCAATACGGTTTACTACCGGATAGGCTTCGGGATGCACCGCCGAGGCATCGAGCGGGTTTTTACCGTCGCGAATACGCAAGAAACCGGCACATTGCTCGTAGGCTTTAGGTCCTAAACGCGGCACTTTTAATAACTGTTTTCGCTCGGTAAATACGCCTTGCTCATCCCGATAATCAACGATGTTTTGCGCCAAGGTCGGCGTTAAGCCCGACACCCGCGTGAGCAAAGGCGCCGAGGCCATGTTTACGTCCACGCCCACGGCGTTTACACAGTCTTCCACCACAGCATCTAGATTACGGGCCAACTGAGTTTGCGAAACATCGTGCTGATATTGGCCCACACCGATACTTTTCGGGTCGATTTTTACCAGCTCGGCCAGTGGGTCTTGCAGGCGGCGGGCGATAGACACGGCACCGCGCAATGACACATCTAGGTTGGGGAACTCATTAGCGGCGAGTTCAGAGGCGGAATACACGGAGGCGCCGGCTTCGCTGACCACCACTTTTTGTAGCTTTAGCTCTGGGCTTTGTTTGATCAGTTGTTCGACCAAACGTTCGGTTTCGCGCGAGGCGGTGCCGTTGCCTATGCTGACCAAGCTGACATTGTGGGCACGACATAAGGTATCCAGCGAACGCAGGCTCTGCTCGACCTTCTTAAAGGGTTCAAACGGATAAATCGTATCTTGGGCCAATAGCTTGCCGGTGCCATCTACCACCACCACTTTAACGCCGGTACGAATCCCCGGATCCAAGCCCATGGTGACGCGCGCGCCGGCGGGGGCGGCCATCAGCAAATCTTGCATATTGAGCGCGAACACCTTGATGGCTTCCACTTCTGCCAGCTCGCGGGCTTGGCCCAATAGCTCGGTTTCCATTTGTAGCGACAATTTTACGCGCCAGGTCCAGCTGACCACGCCGGCCAACCAAGCGTCGGCAGCGCGACCTTGGGCCTGCCATCCAATAAAGCGGGCTATGATGCCTTCACAAGGGTGAGTTTTAGTGTCGCCTTGGGTATCCACCACCAAACTTAAGCTCAATACGCCTTCGTTACGGCCGCGCAGCATGGCCAATAAGCGGTGCGAAGGCACGCGGCTAATGGGCTCTTGATGATCAAAATAGTCTTTAAATTTGGCGCCAGCTTGCTCTTGGCCGACCGTCACGCGGGCCTGTAATTGGCCGTGTTGCTGTAAATATTGGCGTACCGCTTCTAGCAAGTCTGCTTGCTCCGCGAAGCGCTCCATTAAGATGTATTTGGCGCCATCTAAGGCGGCTTTTTCATCAGGCACGCCGGCGTCTACGTTAATAAAGCGGGCGGAAAGGATTTGCGGGTCTTGAGTCGGGTCCGTAAACAAGGAGTCGGCCAGCGGCAGCAAACCCGCTTCGATGGCGATCTGGCCCTTGGTGCGACGCTTTGGCTTATAAGGTAAATAAAGGTCTTCGAGACGAGTCTTAGTATCGGCGTTCTGCAGCTCTTTTTTCAGCGCGTCAGTCAGTTTTCCTTGCTCGCTAATGGAGTTGAGGATGACGGTGCGTCTGTCTTCTAGTTCACGCAGATAATGTAAGCGGCTGTCGAGGTTACGCAGCTGTGTGTCATCTAAGCCGCCGGTGGCCTCTTTTCGATAGCGAGAAATAAAAGGCACGGTCGCGCCTTCATCCAGCAGCTTAACGGCCGCATCCACTTGAGATTTAGCGACACTTAGCTCGGTGGCCAAGGCCTGATTGATATTTGACATCTTTAATACTCCAAGCCGCAGGCATTAATGCGGCCAATAACGAAAGGCGATGTGCTTAAAGCCAGCAGCAGTGCAGACCTAGTATAGGGGCTGGCTGAATGAAAATTCGTTCGGCTCAAGTGTTGAGAGATAGCCTTAAGGCGATGAATGAACCGACAGTCGCCTATTATGAAGCAGATACGTACCCTAATGAAAGTCAGCCGCCCATGTGGCGCCAGTTAGCCACGACAAGCAGCGCCGCAAAAAAAGGTGAATGCAGCATGTTTAATGTTGGCGCAGCCACAAAAAAGGGACCTTAAGGTCCCTTTGCGTAAACGAGTTTAATGCGGATATTTAGTGATGTTGGGTGTAATTGGTTTTAGC
>JAHLFI010000066.1 GCA_018883865.1 Candidatus Oceanisphaera merdipullorum | reverse complement strand
GCTGCATCTGTGTCATCAGTTTCTCGCTCAGCGTGGTCCCACGCTCTCCAGCAGCAATTATCTTCCCATCATACGGCGCACTCAGCGGCGCCGTCCCGTTTTATGCAATCGCTTAAACAAAACTGGATGGTATGGCTCGGTGGCTTGAGTGTGGCGTTGGCCGGTATCTTTATGGTGCACTATTCGGTGAGTGAAGGCTTAATGGGGCCTGTGTTGCAGCTGTTGCTGGCGCTCAGTATCGGTGTCGTTTTACACGGCTCGGCTGAATATTTGCGCCGCCGAGCGGGAGGTAGTGATCAAATATTTGCCGCACTGGCGGGTGGTGGCAGCGTAACCTTGTATGCGGCCTTGTTGGCAGGCATTCATCATTACGGACTTATTAGCCCGCTGCTGGGCTTCATGCTGTTAGCTGCTGTGTCGCTCAGCACAATGGCATTGGCGCGATTGCATGGGCCTTTATTGGCGCTGATGGGCTTGAGTGGCGCTTATATAGTGCCGTTGCTGATCGACAGCGATACGGGCAGTGTGGCCTTTGTTTTAAGTTACAGTTTTTTAATTACCTTCAGCTCGCTGCTGCTAATGCGTTATGTGTTTCGGGACTGGCTTTGGTATGCCACCTTGGCTGGTGCGCTCTTGTGGTGGTTGGCAGCCTTGCTTACAGGTGGAGAAATAACGGGCGGAGCCGTTGCCGGCGCACAGGTTAGCAGCCTAGTTATCCCCCTCTATCTCACCGCTTTGTGGATGAGTTTTTCCGCACTGCCCAATTGGACCCAGATTGCCACGGCGCGCCTGCGCGACGCCTTTATTATGTTATTGGCGGCGTGGGGTTTGTCTATTGCGGGGCAGTTAGGTACCACTCCTTTATTTTTGAGTTGGTTACTGCTGTTGCCGGTGGCGTTATTAATGCCGCAAAGCCGTAGCATGCTGTGGTATCTGCCTTGGGGTCTGGTATTCGTCAGTGCAATCGGTTGGCTGCTGCACATGACGGGCATGGACTTAGACACGATTTACCTGCGCCAATTTCCGCTTGAGCTGCATGCGGGCTTTAGTCGCTATTTGACCTTGGCCGCCTTGCTCACCACCGGCCTTGGCTTTTGGCAATGGCGGCGAGAAGATAAACGCCGCTGGGCCTCGCTCACCTTAGCTTCACCTTTGGTGTGGCTAACGCTGGGCTGGCTGCTAATACAGGGCTTTGAGCCCAGCATAGCGTGGGCGCTGGGTACGCTGCTGGCCGGTACGCTCTATGGCGCGCTCGCAGTCTTGTTGCCGCGTTACGCACATTTTCAACGCGGCCAAGTGTGGGCCACCTTGGCGGCACATGTAAGTTATTCGCTGGCGGTTACCATGGCGCTGCGCGAAGCTTCACTTACGCTGGCCTTGGCGGTGCAGTTTGTCAGTTTAGTGTGGTTGGCGCGCCGCTATCGTATGCCTGAGCTCTATTTGTTGCTGAAAGTGGTGTTGAGCATAGTGGTGGCGCGTCTCACGCTTAATCCATGGCTGTATGAATATGACGCTTATGCACATTGGAGCCTGTGGACCTACGGCGGCACTGCCGCATTGGCAGGCATAGCCACCTATTTATCTGATCGCAACCATGCCATTCGTCCTTGGTTAGAAGCCGCCAGTCTGCACTTATGTGTGTTATTTTTGGGCGCTGAGCTGCGCTACTGGCTGTATAACGGTGATATTTTCAGCCTGCAATACAGTTTTATTGAAGCGGCCATTAATACCTTGATATGGGGCGGGCTGAGTATGACTTATATGATGCGCGCTAAGGCTGCTTTGCAATTGGCGTGGCTGTATCGCATTTTCTCCTTAGTACTGCTGGGGTTGTCGAGCGTCAGCTATTTAATACTGGTGACTTGGTATAACCCTTGGTGGGGCGAGGCCACTATCAGCGCCACGCCAATTTTCAATATGTTGTTGCCCGCCTACGGTGGCCCAGTGCTGTTGGCGTTAGCGGTTAGTCGTTTCACTCAATTAGCGCCAAGCATGCTGGTATTCAGAGCGTGGGCGCTGTGGGTGGCAGGCGGTGCTTTTATGTTGTTTAGCGCCCTCGAAATTCGCCAACTCTGGCGCGGCAGCGATATGGAGCTTTGGTCTGGCATAGCCAGTGGCGAGCTTTATAGCTACTCGGTAGTGGGCATGCTGTACGCCATTATTGCCATTATCTATGGCACTAAAAAGGGCTACGCACACTGTTATAAAGTCGGCATGACTTTACTGGGGCTGGTGATCGCCAAGATATTTTTAATCGACATGGACGGCCTGCAAGGCTTATGGCGAGTGGCCGCTTTTATGGGTTTAGGTTTGGCATTATTGGGCTTAGCTTGGATGCACCAAAAGGTGCAGCGCACCGTGGGCTTGTGAAGGAAACGAGATAATACCCTCAGGCTTGCTGACGTCCTCTTTATTAAAAAGACAGCTAATACTAAAAAGCCGCACCCTTAAGGGTGCGGCTTTTTTATAGATTGCAGTGGTTAAAACTAAGCGCTACTTAAAAAGAATACTTAGTGGTTATACCAAACATACGCGGTGCGCCTAACTGTACGTATTGGTCGGTCGCATAGCCGTTACGTGGGTCGTTGCCGAACTCAAAGCCACGTACAGCGTACTCTTCATCGGTGAGGTTTTTTCCCCACAGGGTAACCAGCCAGTTATTCCACTCATAGCCAAAGCGCGCATTGAGCAGTGTGTAGGCATCTGAGCGAGCGTTGTGGCTATCGGAGAAGTAAAACGCTTCTTTGCCTTCTACATCTAGGCCCGAAAACCAGCCATTGCCGTGATTAAAATCTACACCAAACGCAAATTGGTACTCGGGGGCGTGAGCGGCGTCTCGACCATCAAAAGTGGCACTGGGTTCTTTTAACTTGGTGTGTAGCAAGCCAAGGCTGGCGTGCAGACGCACTGCGTGGGTGGCTTGCCACTGGGCTTGCGCCTCTAAGCCATAGCTATAGGCTCGATCGGCATTGGCCGTGTAATCCACATAGTCACTGGAATTATCGGGGCGCACCACAGTACGTGAACCCTTAATTTGCGCGTCGTCACGCTGCTGAAAAAACATGGCCACTTGGGTGTGTAAGGTGTCGTCCAGTAAGTTGTGCTTGGCGCCCAGCTCGTAGTTCCACAGGCTTTCCGATTTAAAATTGCGCAGGGCGTCAGGCAAATCACCGTTAGAGTTATAGCCGCCTACCTTGTAGCCGCGAGCAATCAAGCCATAGAGCATTTGGCTCTCACTGGTCTGATATTCCAGCGCCATGCGCCCACCCCATAATAATTCGTCGGGCTTGGCTCGGTTACCGTCACTGTCGCTATAAAGCGTATGATCTTCTTCTAAGCGCAGGCCGTTGATCCAAGTGAGCTTGTCGGTCAAGCCGGTGGATAGCTCGCCATAACCCGCATAGCGGTTTGCTTCATATTCACTGGTAAAGGTGCTCGGCAGATAAGTGTAATCGCGGGTTAAATCTGAGCTGCGATGAAAGTAATACAGGCCGCCGGTCCAGTCGGTGCTGTCGTTAAACAGCCGAGACTCTTCGGTCGAAATAAAGCGCACATCTAGGGTGGCGCCTTTTTCGTCCCTTTGGTAATTGTCGGTGGCGCTGTAGGTGTCGGGATGCAGGTCTGGGTAAGTCCAGTCCACGTCGAAGCCGTATTCTAGATTACTCTTACTGACGCTAATGGCGGTTTCTTGAATAAATTTACTGTTGCCATACCAGCTGCTTTTACCTGTTAGAGCCAGTGTTTCTTGGCGATCGTGACCTGGGTTATCTGCTAAAGTATGGCGCGAGTTATCCAGAGAAAAGGCGTCATAACCGTTATCGGCTTTGGCGTAGAAGGCGGAGAGATCAAGGTCCAAGTCTTCGCTGGCGGCGATATGAAACTTAGTGCGCAGCAGGGTTTCATCTATGTTGTTGGTGTCGTCGCGCTTTAAGTAATCGTTTTTAGTAAAACCATCGCTGGTATTGCGCTGGGCGGCAAAGCGGTATGACACTTTATCGCTCATCGGCCCGCCCACGGCGGCGCTCAGGTTTTGCGTATTGTACTGAGCCGCAGTTAGCTCAACATTACCTTCTAGGGTGTCGGTGGGCTCATTGGCACTGATGTTGATAAGGCCCGCTAAGGCGTTGGCGCCATATAAACTACTTTGGGGGCCACGTAGCACTTCTACTTGCTTGGCATCGAGCAGGGTGGCACCTAATGTGGCGGAGCTCATATCGATACCATCGACCAACACGCCCACCGAAGGGTTAACCGCGCCAATAAACTGGCTGCGCTCGCCCACACCGCGAATTTGATAATACTTGCCGCGTGAGGCACCGGCGCTCAAGTTCACGTTAGGCGCTTGGGCCAAAACATCAGAAAGGTGTGTGTTGCCGGGTTGGTCGATCACGGCCTCATCGATAACACTCACACTGGCCGCCGTTTCTTGCAGGCTGTCATCGCGAAAGCTGGAGGTAACAGTGGTGGTTTCTAGGGTATAAATGCCCGTTGAGCTGTCGGCCGCGTGAGCTGGCAAGGTGGCCATTAAGCTTAAGGTGACGGCAGAAGATAAAGATGAAGGTAAAAAAGGGAGTAAAGTGCGCAATTCAAGTCTCCGCATAGCTAAAGATACGAAAACCGGGTAACTACAAGGGCAGGCAGGGGAGAGCAGAGCGTTGCAGCTTCCTATTCCTACGCCGGTATTAGCCGGATCAGGTGCAAAGGGTTCGCGTCAAGCGCATCTCAGGCAATGGTAACTGCCACCCCTTAGGATATGACTGATGGTTATAAGTCGAGGCGCATTATACCCATTGGGGTATAAAGGTCGAGGGCTATACGTAAAGCGGTTATTTCTTAGCTGCGTTACCGCACCAAAAAAAGCCGCGGCTTAGAGCGCGCGGATTTTTACTGAATGGCTCTTTAGCTATCAGCTTGTTTGCTCATTTGCTTAAGTATTTTTTATTTTAAACAACGGCCTCTGGGCTCATCGCTTTGGTGCAATACCACTTCAGAGTGCAAAAATTCAGCTGCGTCTGCTGAGTCTTGCACCTTAGTTGCACTGCGCTCCAGCATCTCGGCCTCAAATTCGGTTAACACGCAGGCTCGAATGCCGGCTGCTCGCCAGTTCGATTGTGGCCGACAGCTTCTCACTATGGTTCGCGCCAGTGATAACGCATCCAACAAGGCTTGATTAGCGCCTTGGCCTTTAAACGGGCTCATGGGGTGCGCTGCATCACCAATGAGTGTCACGGCTCCGATTTGTTCTAGCAAATCCGCGCTCAATAAGGCTCTGTCGTATACCGGATAACCTGATATCAGACTTGCCTGCGTGGCCGCCAAAATCTCGGGAATAGGCGAGTGCCACTGGGTGCGTTTACAGGCTTCTGCCTTTAGCGCCTCGGCGCCTTGAGCACTCAAGGCTTTAGCCTCGTCTTCAAGCATGGGGAAGCTTAATTGCCACATTACGGAATCGGCGTCATAGGGCATAACATAAATGCGCTCATGGCCATTGGCGGTTTGAAACACGGTGGCAGAATCCAGCAGGTCACTGTTAACGCCTTGCAGCGCACTTAACGGGCAAATGCCTAAGATGGCGATGCAATCCAGATAACGCAGCGAGCTGGTGTCGTGCCCCAGAGCTAAGTTGCGCACCGCACTTCGAATACCATCGGCCCCCACCACCAAATCCGCCTGAGCAGTTTGTATCTCACCATTAACGTCAAAGCTCAGCTCCACACCTGCAGCCGTTTCTTTTAAATCGACCAACTGATGTCCCCATTTGATTGCATCTTGCTGATGCGGGTGGGCATCCAACTGTTCCAGCAAGGCTAAGCGCAAAGACTGCCGGGCGATATGCACGTTGGTGCGCTTTGGCGCACTGGTCGCATCTGAATGCAGCCACTTTCTCATGCCCCATTCGCCGAGTATTTTGCCATCAGTGCTGTGCACCACATGGCGAGTAGACACTAGGCCTTTTTCCAGTTCAAAAATCCCTAAGCCTTCGATGGCTTTGCTCGCCTGTTGTAAGGTAAGGCCATAGCCCTGAGATCGGGCTTCAAAGTTGTTATCACGTTCATACAAAGTGAATGGAATACCACGGTGTAAACAAGCCACCGCCAATGCCACGCCGCCAATGCCGCCGCCAATAATGGCTACATTTGGGTAGTTTTCTGTGTCTGTGTCTGGGGCAGGAGGCTGATCGGCTTTGATCAAGCCCGAACCGCTACAGCTGGGGCAAGAAGATAAGTGCGCCTTAGGGCGAGCTGGCGCCGTGCCGCCGTGCTTTTCAAACTGCGCTAAGGCCGCCTGATAACTGAGCTTCACTTTTTTGCGGATCTTCTGACTGATCCGCCCCCGCCCCTGACACTTAGGACAAGGCGCCCAGCTTTGCTGTGCTTCATTAGTTAACGTGATGTTGGCGGCCCTCGATAAGAAAAAAGTAAGCAAGCGCTTAAATGCAGTGCGCAATTGTAAAGCAGTAGCCACCACTTTCATTGCTTTTAGATAAGGTAAGGCGAGAAATTCAGGTTTTTGTCGACTGTGCAGAAGGGCAGTGTTTT
>JAHLFI010000008.1 GCA_018883865.1 Candidatus Oceanisphaera merdipullorum | reverse complement strand
CGTGTACCTTGTTCACCAAACGCACCTTGAGATTCGCGTCCCCCAGCACCACGGCCGTACCTTGGGTGGCATCCAGCTCAAAACCGACAGCCAGCAAGGCTTTCGCCAGTTCCACCACCCGCTTCTTATCGCTGTCGCGCACGGATAATAGCGCACGGCCACTGGTCGGCACGGCTTTACCTACACCTAAATGCGCCTTACCGAACGCTTCGCCAAAGGTCTCGCCCACGCCCATGACTTCGCCGGTGGAGCGCATTTCTGGACCCAGCAGCGGATCCACACCGAGGAACTTGTTGAACGGCAACACCACTTCTTTAACGGAGAAGTAATTTGGGATCACCTCTTTGGTCATCCCAAGCTCGGCTAATGTCTTACCAGCCATGACACGAGCCGCCACTTTTGCTAGCGGTACACCGGTGGCTTTAGAGACAAATGGCACGGTACGTGCGGCACGGGGATTGACTTCAATAAGGTAAATATCGCGTCCTTTGACGGCAAACTGAATATTCATCAAGCCAATCACGCCCAGTTCAAGAGCTAACTTACGTGTTTGCTCGCGCATCTCATCTTGTACGGCTTGGCTTAGGGTATAGGCTGGCAGTGAACAACCTGAGTCACCAGAGTGCACGCCTGCTTGCTCTATATGCTCCATAATGCCGCCTATGAGCACGTCTTGGCCATCGCAGATGGCATCTACATCAACTTCAATTGCGTCATCTAAAAAGCAGTCGAGCAATACCGGCACTTCGTGAGACACGGTCACGGCCTCCTTGAAGTAACGACGTAAGTCTTGCTCGTCATAGACGATTTCCATGGCGCGGCCCCCCAACACATAAGAAGGACGCACCACTAGCGGATAACCGATACGTTCGGCCACCACCACGGCTTGCTCCAGATGAGTGACTGTGCCGTTTTTTGGCTGTTTGAGTCCCAGCCGCTCCACCGCTTGCTGAAAACGCGCACGGTCTTCGGCGCGATCAATGGAGTCTGGACTGGTACCAATAATGGGCACGCCGGCCGCTTCCAGCGCGCGGGCTAATTTCAGCGGCGTTTGGCCACCGTATTGCACTATCACCCCTTTGGGTTGTTCGATACGCACAATTTCCAGCACATCTTCTAATGTGACCGGTTCAAAGTAGAGGCGGTCTGAGGTGTCGTAGTCGGTAGAAACGGTTTCAGGATTACAGTTCACCATTATGGTTTCATAACCGTCAGCACGCAGCGCGAGAGCTGCGTGCACACAGCAGTAATCAAACTCTATGCCTTGGCCGATACGGTTGGGTCCACCGCCTAGGATCATTATTTTGTCTTTGTTCGACGGCTTGGCTTCGCACTCTTCATCGTAGGTTGAGTACAAGTACGCGGTGTCACTCGCAAATTCGGCGGCGCAAGTATCGACGCGCTTATACACCGGAAAAATCTCAAAGCGATGGCGCAACTTGCGCACTTCCTCTTCAGGCAGGCTTAACAGCTTACCCAAACGAATGTCGGCAAAGCCTTTGCGCTTCAGGCTACGCAGCAGCTCAGGCGTGAGCTCGGTAATGGCCAAGGCGCTCACCTGCCCTTCCAACTGGATAAGCTGTGCAATTTGCACTAAAAACCACGGGTCGACGTTGGTAAGCCCGAAAATTTCGTCCAAGCTCATGCCGGCACGAAAGGCGTCACCTATGTACCAAATACGTGCAGGACCTGGCTCTTTCAGCTCGTGACGAATACGCGCTTGGCTCTCCGCATTCAACACGCCGTCGGCATCAAACACACCGGCGTCGGTCAGATCAATCATCGGATCTAAGCCGTGTTGGCCGGTTTCTAGACTGCGTAAGGCTTTTTGTAATGACTCTTGAAAATTACGGCCAATCGACATCGCCTCCCCCACCGATTTCATCTGGGTAGTTAAACGGTCGTTGGCGCCCGCAAATTTTTCAAAGTTAAAACGCGGGACCTTAGTCACCACGTAATCAATGGCTGGCTCAAAAGAAGCAGGCGTGCGGCCACCGGTAATGTCGTTTTTCAGCTCATCAAGCGTATAACCTACCGCCAGTTTGGCGGCGATTTTGGCAATCGGGAAACCGGTAGCTTTAGAGGCAAGCGCAGAAGAGCGCGACACCCTAGGGTTCATCTCGATGACCACCATGCGCCCTGTTTTGGGGTCGATACCAAACTGCACGTTAGAGCCGCCGGTTTCTACGCCAATCTCCCGCAGGATAGCCAAGGAGGCATTGCGCATGATTTGGTATTCTTTGTCGGTGAGGGTTTGCGCTGGAGCCACGGTAATGGAGTCACCGGTGTGCACACCCATGGCGTCAAAGTTTTCAATGGCGCAGACGATAATGCAGTTGTCATTTTTGTCACGCACCACTTCCATTTCATATTCTTTCCAACCAATCAAAGACTCATCAATCATCAGCTCATTGGTCGGGGATAAGTCTAAGCCACGGGTACAAATATCTTCGAACTCTTCTCGGTTATAGGCAATACCGCCGCCTGAGCCGCCCATGGTAAAAGAAGGTCGAATAATACAAGGAAAGCCCACTTCGGCTTGCACTTGATACGCTTCTTCTAAGGTATGCGCAAAGCCCGCGCGCGGACACGCTAGCCCTATACTCTTCATGGCTTTGTCGAAGCGGCTGCGATCTTCGGCTTTGTCGATAGCATCTGCGCTGGCGCCTATCATCTCGACGTTAAACTCAGCCAACACACCCTGTTTTTCCAGATCCAGAGCGCAGTTCAGCGCAGTTTGGCCGCCCATGGTCGGCAATACCGCATCAGGCTTTTCTTTTTTAATAATTTCACGCACGACTTCCCAGTGGATCGGCTCGATATAAGTGACATCGGCCATGTCTGGATCTGTCATTATGGTGGCGGGATTAGAGTTCACCAAAATAACGCGATACCCTTCTTCGCGCAGCGCCTTACAGGCTTGGGCACCTGAATAGTCAAATTCACAGGCCTGTCCAATGACGATGGGCCCCGCACCTAAGATCAAGATGCTTTTTATATCTGTCCGTTTTGCCATGACTCGCCTACTCCTGCGCGCGGTAGTGTTTAATCAAAGCCATAAAATCGTCGAACAAGCTCGCCGCTTCTCCAGGACCTGGGCTTGCCTCAGGGTGGCCCTGAAAACTGAACGCAGGCAGGTCGGTGCGCTTAAAGCCTTGCACAGAGCCATCAAATAATGAGCGATGCGTCACTTGCACGTTAGCCGGCAAGCTAGCTTCGTCGACCGCAAAGCCGTGGTTTTGGCTGGTGATCAGTACACGATTCTTGGCTATGTCTTGCACCGGATGGTTAGCACCATGATGTCCAAATTTCATCTTAGTGGTGTGAGCACCGCTGGCCAGACCTAATAGCTGATGACCCAAGCAGATGCCAAAGATGGGAATATTGCTGTCGAGCAAGCTACGAATGGCGCTGATAGCATAGTCGCAGGGCGCGGGATCACCTGGGCCGTTCGACAAGAAGATGCCGTCTGGTTGTAGCGCTAATACCTCGGCGGCCGAGGTTTGGGCCGGCACTACCGTGACTCGACAGCCTCTATCGACCAACATCCGTAAAATATTACGTTTCACACCATAGTCATAAGCGACCACGTGATAAGGCAAATCGGTGATAGCGGGCTCATTAAAACCCTCACCTAAGCGCCAGCTGCCTTGTTGCCATGGATAAGCGCGTTGCGTGCTCACCACTTTGGCCAAATCCATGCCTTTTAAACCAGGAAAATCTTTAGCGTTGGCCAAGGCTTGCGCGGCATCTAAATGACTACCTGCCATAATGCAGCCGGCTTGGGCGCCTTTTTCCCGCAACATACGGGTGAGCATACGGGTATCTATGTCGGCAATGGCGACGATTTTATGGCTTTTGAGGTAGCCAGATAAGGATTGCTGGCTGCGAAAGTTTGAGGCAGTTAGAGGTGCATCACGAATGATCAGACCCTGAGCATGGATGCAGTCAGATTCTTCATCTTCGTTATTGGTGCCGGTATTGCCAATATGCGGATAAGTAAGAGTAACAAGTTGCTGGGTATAAGACGGGTCGGTCAAAATTTCTTGGTACCCCGTCATCGAGGTATTGAAGACTACTTCGCCCACGGCACAGCCGTCGGCGCCGATGGAAGTACCGCGAAAGACTGAACCGTCTTCGAGTACAAGTAGCGCTGAATGAGTCAAGACAACCTCCCTGTTAATTATTATAAATCAATAACTTACCTGGTTGTCCCGAGAAGCTAACCATAAAGCAGTCAGGGCTTCTCGCTAATACGGGGCAAATTCTCATTACCTTATATAACAGCGCCATTTTCGACAAACTGTTTGATGAGAAATGTGTTCGACTGGGTTTTAGCTCACAAAAAGTGCAATTACTAAGATATAAAAGAGAAAAAAGACTAAGGCGAGTGGGGTTAGATAAAAAATACCCATGGGAAGAAGAACGACTCAAGGTTAGATACAAAAGATGATTAATAGCAAAAAATCATTATTAACCAATAGTTTAAAAAATAAAAAAAAGACCTAAAGTGCATAAACATATCCACTTTAGGTCTATCTATTAGGCGTTAACGTTACTTAAGACCTAATACATCCTGCATGTCGTATAAGCCGGCGTCTTTGTTGGCTATCCAAGCGGCAGCACGTACGGCACCGTTGGCAAAGGTCAGACGGTTAGAGGCCTTGTGGGTTATCTCAACGCGCTCGCCAATATCGGCAAACATCACCGTATGCTCACCCACAATATCGCCGGCACGCACAGTGGCAAAGCCAATGGTATTGGGGTCGCGCTCACCGGTAATGCCTTCACGGCCATACACGGCACAGGTTTTTAGGTCTCGACCTAGGGTATTGGCGATCACTTCGCCCATACTCAGCGCCGTGCCCGAGGGGGCATCGACTTTATGACGATGATGCGCCTCGATAATTTCGATATCGGTGTAATCGCCCATCACCTTGGCGGCTTGTTCGAGCAATTTGAATACTACATTCACACCCACACTGAAATTTGAGGCCATGACGATAGCGGTATCACTGATGGCGGCTTGAATTTGGGCTTTTTCTGGCTCATCAAAGCCGGTGGTACCGATCACCAGTCGCTTGCCGTGCAATTGCGCGAGGGCAATATTAGCCAAAGTGACGTCTGGGCGCGTAAAGTCGATGATCACATCCACGTTATCAATCACGGCGGCGAGATCGGCGCTAACTAAGATGCCTAAGCGACCAACGTTTGCCAACTCACCCGCATCGGCACCCAATACTGAAGAGCCTGCGTGCTCAATGGCCGCGGTTAACACCACGCCCGCCGTTTGGCTTACTGACTCAATCAACACCTTACCCATACGGCCATTACAACCCGCTACGGCAATACGAACCGGATTTGACATGCTGCTTTTCCTTTCTCTAAATATTCATCACAGATAACATCAAAGTTTGCCAGATAAGTGGGTGTTTTAACACGAAATTTACAGGCATAAAAAAAACCGGCGATTGCCGGTTTTTAATAACTTACAAGATTTCTAGTAGCTCAACTTCGAAGACCAAGGTGGCACACGGAGGAATAGCACCGGCACCCTGCTCGCCGTAAGCCAGGTTATGCGGAATATACAGCTTCCACTTAGAACCCACAGGCATCAGTTGCAATGCTTCAACCCAACCTTTGATCACGCCTGTTACTGGGAACTCAGCCGGATCGCCGCGCATCACAGAGCTGTCAAACACAGAACCGTCGATGAAAGTACCGTGGTAGTGCACGCGTACCGTATCGGTGGCCGCAGGAATCGCACCTTCGCCCTTGGTCATGACTTCATACTGCAAACCAGAGTCAGTTTGAGTAATCTCGGCACGTGCACCGTTGGCGTTCAAAAATTCGGCTTCGGCTTCTTTCGCTTTAGCAGACTCGGCGCTTTGCTTTTCTTGCATGCGCTCGGTGATCACCTGAAAGGCGCTGTTGATGTCTTCGCGAGACACGGCGAATTCTACACCAGCAATGGCATCAGCCAAGCCTTGTTGAACGGCGGACACTTCCAGACCATCGAATGACTGCTGGGTCAGTTGATCACCAATTTGACGACCAACACCGTAGCTGGCTTTTTGTTCTACTGTCTCAAATGACGACATAACGCTTCCTATAATAGTTGGCTAAAAAAGGCATGCTAACAAATTACGGCGGCCAGCTAAATGGTCAAGCACCACACTTGGCCAATAATGCAGCACCGCGTACCCCACCACTGCCGCCAAAATGGGCAGGTAGCACGGGGGCGGCACTGACTTGGCTGATTAAATAATGCGGAATACGTGCAGCTAGCCGCGCATATAACCATGCCTGCTCGCTCACCCCTCCGCCCAACACCACCACATCCGGATCCAGTTGCGTCATTAAACTCCCGAGTGCCGAGGCTAAAATTTCCACATATAAGTCGACACACGCCCCAGCCAACGTGTCACCCTGCAACCAAGCGGCAATAATTGAGGGTCCGGCAAGCTGCTTATTAGCGGTGGACAGTTCATGACTCGCAAGGTGATGATAAAGTCTAGCCAAACCGGTACCCGATACATAAGTTTCTATGCAGCCGACTTGGCCACATCCGCACTTAAACAGCGGCAAGCTGGGATAGCGAGCCAGTAGGCTCGCCGAAATGCTACCGTGACCAAATTCACCACAACTGCCGCGTCGACTATTCATCAGCTTATTTTGATGGATTAAGGCGCCCCCCACACCTGTGCCTAAGGTCAAGGCCAGCGCTAACTCGGCGCCAGCGGCCGCCCCACCCATCGACTCAGAGAGTAAGAAGCAATTGGCATCATTGTCTGCGAATACGGCTCGGCTTAAGTCTTGGGTGAGATCTTGCGCTAAATACTGACCGTGAATAGCCGGCACATTCGCGGCAAGCACTCGGCCACTTGGATCACGCACCCCCGGAAAGCCAATGCCCAATCTTCCTTTGGTTTGCCAATGGCGGTCTGCCTCTTGCACCCAAGCCTGAATAAGCCGACGAACGTCCGTATAAGAAATGGGCGTAGCACTCACGCGCCGCGCAACTTCAGCGCCTTGATCATCGAACACCGCCCAGACCATGTTACTGCCACCCATATCAATGCCGTAATACATAGTCCCGCCTCTCTGCTATTTATCTTAATCGTGGGAAATACATGTGTTTAGTTACTACAAAACGGCCCTAATCTGCAGTAATTGCTACCGTTAATCACGACAAATGCACCTTAGCCATTAGGCATAAGGTGTGTGTTATTAAGGTCGTGTGAGTAACAACTATTAATAAAGAAAAGTTTTAGCAAACTCTCACTCTGCTAACACCAAGGAAGGAGGCGATGGTAGCTTGCTAATACTTGGTCAATTATGTTGGACTTACTGTATATCTCTTACCTAGTTCAGTGCTCTTGTGGCGGTGCGATTTGCCCCACACTGTCTATGGTGGTGTCAGATAACAACCACAAAGTAAACTTATGTAAGTCAGGATGCTGAGCCAAGGCAACTAAAAAAGCCCCCCCCACTTCCCGATACCCTAACTCATAATTTTTGAGGGTAGTGGGAGGAACTTGTAGCAGCTCCGCAAACTTTGGCCGACTTAGGCCTAAAGACTCGCGGATCTGCCGGATCTTTTTCCCGACTAAACTGGTATCTGGATTCATAGCTTTTATACTCCTATCGAATGTATCGATAACAAAAAACCATCCTTGGTTACCTAAGTTTAACACCACAAAATAGACTCGTTGTGCTCTTGCCTCATTTTAAACAAAATAATCCTAAAAAGACTCAACTAACACTAGTTAGCGACATAAGAATAAGGGGTTGTCGTAAAAGCTGCGACAATATTAGCCCTTTAGACTAGCCTCCATCTTGTGGCTACGTTTAAAAAACGCTAGTCTTAATCGGTGTGGGAATACTCAAACAGGACTGAGAGCGCCATTAAGGACTCCTTCTTGGACAAAAAACAACAAGGGACACCCACACATCACGGCCTCTAAGCTGTGCTTTTACAGTTTGACGACCGTGATACATTCCTTTCGACTCGACTCGAAAGCTCATAAAATGAGGAAGACAACATGAAAAAGACAGTGGCTCCTACTTTAATTGCATTGGCGATCGCCGCCGCAGGTATGTCTGCAACCGCACAAGCTGATTGGTACTTAGGTGCCGGTGCTGGTTATGCAGATTCTAGCGACATAGAACGCAATAACACCGGCTTGCAAGGCGATGGCTATGCCATTAGCGCGTTCACCGGTTATAACTTCAGCGACTACTTCGGTGCCGAGCTGGGCGTAAACCGTTTTGGCCAAGATGTGGACACTAATGCGCTGAACTTATCAGTCATTGGACGCATGCCATTAAGCGAGCGCGTGAGTCTGTTCGGTGAGCTGGGCGCATTGGCTTACGACGTTAAACCCGGTGCCGGCGACCATGACGTTGCACCTATTTATGGTGCCGGTATGACTTACCGCGCGTCTGACTTAGTTGACGTACAAGCTCGCTATCGTCGTGTCGAAGACATGGGCGATGTGAGCAAGAACGGTTTTGAAACCGACGTGAACAACTACATGTTAGAATTGGTTCTGCACCCAGGCCGTGGCGCAACTACCCCACCACCTGTTGCCGCTGTTGTTCAGCAGCCACAAGCTGAAATCACCTACGAAACGCGTAGTGTAACCGCTGATGGTTCTATCTACTTTGCGTTCGATAAGTCTGACTTGTCAGGCGAATCACGCGCTACCTTAGATGAAGTGGCTCGTTTCTCTCAAGAAAACCCAGACTACCAAGTTGAACTGGCTGGCTACGCTGACCGCTTAGGTACTGCTGAATACAACCGCAAGTTGTCTGAGCGCCGTGCACTGGCTGCGAAAGACTACTTAGTACAGCGCGGTGTTGCAGCTCAGAACATCCAAACCGCTTGGTATGGTAGTGAGTTAGCTGAAGGTATCACCGAAGAAGAGCGTCAGCGCGACCGTCGCGTAGATGCGAAAGCACAAGCGACCATCGAAGTTGAAATCGTAGAATAATATTTACCTGAGTAAATATCATAACGGCCCCTCGGGGCCGTTTTTTTTCATCTTTTACTCTATATCTCGCCTTTTGTTCTGCATCTAGCCCATTAGTGGCATACTCAGAACATTATCACTTTAGCGCTCTCAGGATATTTCATGCTTTGCCATTGCCAAAGTCTGCTGTCTTTCACGGATTGCTGCGCCCCCTATTTAAATAACGAGCATACTCCCAGTACACCGCTCGCCTTAATGCGCTCTCGCTACAGTGCCTTTTCGGTGGGTAACGGCGCATACCTGCTTGCCACTTGGCACCCTGATACTAAAGGCAGTTTAACCAGTGAGGAGCTCTCCGAACATGGTCTTAACTGCCAATGGCTAGGCTTGAACATTATATTTACCCGCATCGAGGCTGATGGCATACACGGTGTGGTGGAGTTTAAAGTCCGTTATCGGGAACAAGGCCGCGTGGTACTATTGCATGAACAATCGTATTTTGAGCGTGTGGCCGGCCGCTGGTTGTATCGTGATGGCCTCATTAACCCGCCCAAAATTGGCGCCAATCAGCCCTGCCCTTGCGGCGCCATGCAAACTGATATCGCTAAAAACGGCACGCCTAAAAAATACAAACAATGCTGCGCCAAGCGCTAATGCACTTTCATCCACTTTTTAACTAGCTGATAGAACATCATAATGGAACGAAAAATACTGCTGACCCACTGCCCTGACGCCAAAGGGCTTATCTCTAAAATCACCAATATTTGTTATAAGCATCAGCTAAATATCATGCGTAACGATGAGTTTGTGGACTACGAAAATGGCCACTTCTTTATGCGCACCGAGCTGGAAGGCTACTTTAACGATCATACCCTGTTGGCAGATCTGGACGATGCGCTGCCTCAAGGCAGTGAACGCCGTTTGGTGCCCGCCGGTAACAAGCGGGTTGTGATCATGGTGACCAAAGAAGCCCATTGTTTGGGTGATATTTTGATCAAGCAATTTTCCGGCGCCATGACGCTGGATATTGCCGCCGTGGTGGGTAACTACGAGGCGTTAGCGGATTTAACCGGTAAGTTCGATATCCCGTTTCATTGCGTGTCTCACGAAGGTTTAAATCGTATTGAGCATGAGCAAAAAATGGCGGAAATTATCGATGAATATCAGCCCGATTACGTGATCTTGGCCAAATACATGCGCATCTTAAGCCCCGACTTCGTGGCCCGCTATGAGCAGCGCTTGATAAACATTCACCACTCATTTTTGCCGGCCTTTATTGGTGCCAGCCCCTATCGCCAAGCTTATGAGCGTGGCGTTAAAATGATAGGTGCCACGGCGCACTTTGTGACGAATGAATTAGATGAAGGCCCCATCATTGAGCAAGACGTGATCCACGTGAATCACGTGTTCAGTGCCGAAGACATGGCCAAAGCCGGCCGCGATGTAGAAAGATCGGTATTGAGCCGCGCGCTGGCTCTGGTGCTGGAAGAAAAAGTATTCATGTACGGTAATAAGACAGTCGTGTTCAAGTAATCGACGTGCAGGTAGCGGTAAGCTGTCAGCCGGACAAGGGCAAACTAAAGTAAACACACGTTTGCTCGGTGTCTTCTTTAACTGACCGCTGATACCTTACCGCTCTTTTTAGCCGTTACTGCTGACTTGCCGCAAAGGCCGCTAACTGGTCCGGCGTGGCGGCAGCTTGATACTTTTCCTTCCACTCTTCGTAGGGCATGCCGTACACCTGCTCGCGAGCTTGATCGTAATCCAGCGCCACCCCCTGCTCGGTGGCCGCCGCTAAATACCATTTACTCAAACAATTACGGCAAAAGCCTGCCAAATTCATCAAGTCGATGTTTTGTACGTCCTTACGAGTATCCAAATGCGCGACTAAGGCACGAAAGGCCGCCGCTTCTAATTCAGTCTGCGTTTGCTTATCCATGATTATTCTCCCGATAGAGGTTTACGTAAGGGCAATTACTGCCATTATATCGATATTCTATTGTCGATGACCAATCTCTGTGGCTTGGCCGACCTATAGATAAGCCTATGTTTGCAATGAATAACCTATAAAATTTGAGCTAGGTAGGTGCAGATGAAAGACGCAATATACAATCGCAGCCATTTTTTCGCGCACATGGCGCGCATGAAGCTTATTCAACGCTGGCCTTTGATGCGCAGCACAGAGCAAGAAAATGTAGCAGAGCACAGTCTACAAGTGGCCATGGTCGCCCACGCCTTGGCGGTGATCAAAAACACCTTTTATCAGGGGCAACTGGATCCAGCCAAAGCCGCCATGCAGGCGCTGTTTCATGATGCCAGTGAGGTGCTGACTGGCGACCTACCCACACCGGTTAAGTACTATAACGAGCAAATGGCCCGCGCTTACAAAGAGATAGAGAATAACGCCGAGCAAAGCTTGGTGAAGATGTTGCCCAATGAGCTGCAAGCTGTTTACGCACCGCTACTCAGTGCTCACGCCAATGACGAATATACACACTTAGTGAAGTCTGCCGACTTACTGTGCGCTTATTTAAAGTGTGTCGAAGAGCTGAGCGGCGGTAATCAAGAATTTGCTGCCGCCAAGCAACGCCTCATCAATATGCTTGAGGCGCGCATGAACGAAGAAGTGCGTTATTTTATTGAGGTGTTTGTACCCAGTTTTTCACTGTCGTTGGATGAAATCTCCAGCGCTAAGTTTTAGCTGCCTGTGAGGGAGGAATGAGGCAATGGCACTTTCACCTCCTTCCTCACGATTTACTCCTTAGGCTCAGCTCGCTCTATCCACAGCGTCACTTCACCCACTTTAAAACCGAACTTAGTCATCTCGGCTCGATTCAGCACACGCTTATCGTCGAGTTGATACATCCAATCATTAAAGTTAATGTTCCACACCCTGCCATCTACTGGCACGGCTAGGGTATATCGCCAATTCAGCGCAAAGCCTTGAGTTTGCCCCTTGGCCGGCACCACCACATCACTGGCGGTGCCCGTGTAATGGCCGTCTGCGGTTTTTTCGATATGCCATACTCGGCGCTGAAGCTCGCCGTCGTCATAGACAAAGTCTTCCTCTAACGTACCCTTATTACCCTGCCAAGTGCCGACCATGGCGACCGTAAAGCGGCGCAATACTTTACCAGATCTGTCTTGCACCATGCCGTGGGCGGTGAGCTCGCCATTAAAGTATTCATCGAGCGCAAACTGCGGGCGAGTATTGGCGTAGTCGTTAATATTACTGCTGCACGACATCAAGCCCAAGCTCAGTGTGAGGCTCACCAGCACGGCGAGTATTGAGTTAAAAATACGCATATTAATTTCCTTTTAATTGCTGAGTCAGTTTGGGGTTACGGCTATTGGGTGAGAGCCAAATCGCCAGAAACGCCGGTCCAAAAGCCGGGTCCTTCATCTCGCCGAGCGGTTCTTGATTAAAATAAAAACGACTCACTCCTGAGACTTCTACACGGATCCCCAGCTCATCGCCTTTTTTAACGTTGGGCCAGAGTGCTCTCAATTCTGTGATCCAAGCGGGCTGCGTCTTAATGCCTAAGCGTTGCCACTCGGTTTCTGTGGCTTCAATTAAAGCATCGCGGCTGATATTTTTTTGATAACGCAAGGTCAAGGCCTGAGGATATTGCCCGATTTGATAGCGGCCATTTGCACTGTAAAAACTCGCCTGATAAAGGTCAAAGAACATCCAGTTCATCTGTCCTTGGCCTACCAATTGCAAACCTGTATTGGCACTGGCTTGCACCTGAAAAGCCAACAGACTCGACAACAGCAAGAGACTGGCCTGCTTATACATGCGCTTAACTATTTTTTTCGCCATAATACTTTTTTTCGCCATCACACTTGCTCCTGATTAAGGTATCTAAGCGTACTAATATCACCAACAGTAAGGCCCACACCGGCACCAAGATAACCAGTGTCAGCCAAGGCCCGAACGGTAATTCAACTGCACCCAGTCGCCAGCCACTGAGATAAGAAATAGGTCCTGAAATAGCACCTAACAGTGCCTGTTGCCAAACGGGCCGAGCCGCCAGCCAGCGCAGACTGTGGTCAAGTGTGAGCACAAAACCAACCCATAATAACGCCAGCCAGATCGGCCACTGATTAAAGGCAAATACACCCCAAAAAGTGAGCACGCCATCGACGGCGATGCCGAGCAAGCATAAGCTTAAGACCTTAACGTCATCCGCGCGGCTCGGTGTAAACATAAAATGCGCCAAAATTAACACACCTAACAACCAAGCTAGGCTGTTTTGGCCCATGACAGCTAACAGCCAAAAGCCGTAAAAGCCGACTAGCTGAGCCCATTGCCATTTAGACATCTGCGCGCTCCTGGTTTAACTGCCGTTAAGTGAGCCAATCCTATGCTGCCCTCACGAAAGCCACCTTCACAATAAGCAAAATAGAAAGCCCACAGCCGATGGAAGTCACGGCTATAACCTAAGTCTTTGAGTGCCGGCTCCAATTGCTGAAAGCGCGCCGCCCAAATATTGAGCGTCTGGGCATAGTGCTGACCGTAGTCTTGAATGCGCGCCACCGTCATATCGGTTTGCTCTTTTAAGTGCCGACACATTTCACTCACCGAGGGTAAACAGCCGCCGGGAAAGATATAGCGCTGAATAAAGTCTACGCCACTGCGATAACTGTCGTAACGCTGATCCGCTATGGTAATGGCTTGAATAAACAGCTTGCCTGCTGGCTTAAGCAGCCGATTGAGCGCCTTAAAGTAAACCGGCAAATACTCATGGCCCACGGCTTCAATCATTTCCACCGACACCACTTTGTCGTATTGACCTTTCAAATCTCGATAGTCTTCCAGCAACAGCGTCACCTTATCGCTTAAGCCCGCCTGTTCCACTCTATCTTTCGCATGCTTGAGCTGCTCCGCAGATAAGGTAGTAGTGGTGACTTGGCAGCCATAATGTTCGGCAGCAAAGCAGGCCAAGCCGCCCCAACCTGTGCCAATCTCCAGCAAATGATCTTCAGGCTTTAGCTCAAGTTGCTGGCAAATTAAATGCAGCTTGTGTGCTTGTGCCGCCTCTAAGGAGCTGTCGTCACTCGGAAATATCGCCGAGGAATATTGCATTAGCGGGTCGAGAAATAGCTGATACATCTCATTACCCAAGTCGTAATGAGCGGCAATATTGGCGCGGCTGCCCGATAAGGAGTTGCGATTAAATTTATGTTTCAGCTTATGCCAAGGGGTGGTGAGCCACGCCAAGCGGCGCTCAAACCTGTCTAAGGTGGCCATGTTGCGGGCAAATAATTGCACCACCGCCGATAAATCGCTGCTGTGCCAGTTACCCTCTACCCAAGCTTCGGCCGCACCTATGCTGCCGCCCAGCATGAGCTGGCGATAAAAACGCGGCTCATGGACCTGAATATGCGCTTGTAAATCGGCATTGCGATCACCAAAAGCAAAGGTCTGCTTACCTTCTTTAATGGTCAAGCCGGCACCCGTTAAGCTATTGAGCAACGAAAAAGCCAAGCGGCGGGCCCAGCGGTCTAAATGCCGTGGTTGCGAGCGGGTTAGCGTCGTTTCCATGGGAGTTCCTTAAGATGGTGAGTAGATGAAGGTAAATTCATGAGGGTGAATGGTAAGGAATGCGTTTTAAAAATAAACGCAGTGCCTGCCAGTAAATGCCGCGCACTATGGTCAGCGTCATCAAGGGCCATTGCAGCAAGGCCGTTTTTAGCACGCCCCGCTCAAACTGTTGGCGGCGCAGACTTAAGGTGGCATCAAACAGCAAGTCAGGATCGCGGTTCTCGATGTGCACCAGCACCTTAGACGCACCCAGTTTGGGCGGCGTAATACGCCAGTGATATTGCATCTTCATGCCCATAAAGGGCGACACGTGAAATGCTTTCTCTGTAGGATCCTGCTTGGCTAAGTCCACCAAGTAGCAATGGCGCTGGTTCCACGGGGTATTATGTACTTCCATTAACGCAAAACGCGGCTGTTCGCCTTGGTAGCAAAAAAACACATTAATAGGGCTGAAATACAGCCCAAAACAGCGTACTTGGCCGAGCATCACGACGCTATCAATCGCATCAGCTTCACCGCCTAAACGTGTTACTTCTTGCAGCACCGCCGCTTTCAATGGTAATTGTGGGCACCCTAAGTAATCACGACGGCGAAAACTTAAGGGGGCAAAGCGCTCCACCGCAAACAGCCGGGTGCTTGCCGCCAAGTCATCCAGCTCGTCCAAGTTCAGCGCCAGCATATAGAGGCCATAGCTAAACTGATGAGCCTGCTGCCCCTCTGTCGCAAAACGGCGATGGCGGACTTGGCCTTGATAAATGGCGCTCTTATTCGTCATATCTGCCTCGTCATATCAGGCCATTCATAAGCTGATACCAAACCGGGCGCACACATCGAGCGCGCTGTTCACGCCGTCTTCATGAAAGCCGTTGTACCAATAGGCACCACAAAAATGCGTATGCTGCTGGCCACAAATCTCGGCGCGGCGGGCTTGGGCGGCAATGGCCGCGTGGTTATAGACAGGATGCGCATAATTAAAGCGCCGCAGTATGTGTTCTGGCGCTATGGCATCGCCGCGATTCAGAGTCACACACAGCGTTTGCGCAGACGTTATGCCCTGCAAGATGTTCATGTTGTAGGTCACGGCGGGCATAGCATCTTCGCTGCCATCCAACCAGTAATTCCAGCTGGCCCAGGCGCGTGGCTCTGTAGGCAATAAACGGGTATCTGTGTGTAAGATGACCTCATTGTCACGATATTCCAGCCCGCCGAGTACCTCCCGTTCACGCGCAGAAGCATCGGTTAACATACGCAGCGCTTGATCCGAATGACAGGCCAGCACCACCTCATCAAACTCTTCACTGCCCGCCGCCGTGGTGAGGGTGACGCCTTCTGCATGGCGGGTGATGCCTAATACGGGCGTATTCATGCGGATGTCTTTTAACGAGGCAGTCAGCGCCGGAATATAGCTGCGCGAGCCACCTTCCACTACATACCACTGGGGCCTATCAATTAAATTAAGTAGGCCGTGATGGTTAAAAAATCGTAAGAAAAACGCCAGCGGAAAATCTCGGCTGTCCGCCAAGGAGGACGACCAAATGGCGGCTACCATGGGTAAAATATAGTGGCCAGTAAAGAATTCAGAAAACCCGTATTGGTCGAGAAAATCCCCTAGGCTGTCGGTGTTATTCAGCGGTTGCTCTTTTAATACCTTCTTGCACAACAGATTAAAGCGCACTATTTCCGCTAAAAAACCGTAAAACTTTACGCTAACCAAGTTTGAGCGTTGGGCAAACATTGAGCCCAGCGTGTGGCCATTATATTCCAGCCCGGTTTGCTGTTGGTGGACGCTAAAACTCATCTCGGTGGGCTTAGCACCTATGCCGACACGCGCCAAAAGCCGCTGAAAGTTGGGATAGGTACGGTCGTTAAACACGATAAAACCGGTGTCGACGGCAAGGGTTTTGCCGTTTAACTGAATATCGACCGTGGCCGTGTGCCCACCCAAATAATCGTTGGCTTCAAAAACGGTCACCTCATGCTGCTTGCTCAACAGCCAAGCAGAGGTGAGTCCGGCAATACCGCTGCCTACTATGGCAATCTTCTTCATGATGCTTTCCTTACCATACGCTGACTGAGACGTTTCCACAGACCATGGGGCAGCCAAGACAATATGCGCAACAAGCTAATCAAGCCAAAGGGAAAACTTATCTCAGACTTGCCCTTGGCCAAGCCATTGCGAATGGCGCGGCTGGCAAACTCAGGGCTCACTTGACCGGGCATGGCGAAGTCATTTTTTTGGGTCAGGGGTGTATCGACAAAACCGGGACGGATCAGGCTTACCTCAATATTATGCGGTGCCAGATCTATCGCTAAGGTGCGCACTAAATAATCCAGCCCCGCCTTAGAGGCACCGTAGGCTTCGGCGCGAGTCAGCGGTAAAAAGCTCACCGATGAACTAACCACGGCTAAGCGACCGCCTTGTTTAATATGCGGTATTAAGGCCGCCACGCAGTTGGCGGTGCCAATCAGGTTGACGTTAACCACGCGCGTAAACAATGCCGCATCAAAGTGGCGCGCATCTTCAATGTATTCACAGTTTCCGGCATTGAGCAGCACCAGATCCAAGGGCGCCAGCGTGGACACCACAGCGTTAATCTCGTCCACCTGCTGCATATCAAAAATACAGGCTTCAAAGGCGATGCCCGCTAATGCTTGCTGCAGCTTATTGAGATCTCTGGCGCACGCCACTACCTGCCAGCCATCGGCGGCGTAATCTTTGGCCAGTTGCAGGCCCATCCCAGAATTTGCTCCGGTAATTAATACGCGTTTCATTGGCTTAGTCTCCGCTTAATGGTTTTAACCAAGGTGCCCATGAGGGGAATATGCTCATAAAGCATGACGCCGAGATCGAAGTAGTCACGATGAAAGTCAATTTGCTCACTAAAGCGCAATTGGCTTACGCCCGGTACGCAGATTTCACCGCCGCCATTGAGTTTGGGGTGGGCAAAACGCATCTGCCAGCGTACAAACGCCTCGCCCTCTTGCTCCATCACCTGCTCTATTTCAAACTGGCAATACAGCACATTACTGAACAGATTTTCAAAGTAGCTTACTAGGTCGTCGATGCCGCTTAGCATATGGCTGGGATCTTGAAACTGAATATGAGGCGCATAAATCTCGCGCAACACACTTAAATTGTCCGCTGACAAACGCTGATACTCTCGGCAAAACACCGCTAAGGCTTGGCTCATAAGTCCTCCTGCTTGAGGTGAGCAAGCCACAATTCGCTTTGCTTATCGGCGAGCGCATCGCTCAGGTAATTGAGGCTATCTGCAGCGCTAGGCGCCTCTTTTAGGGCATTAAACATGGCAATGGCGTGAATACGCGCGCGCTTATGATCCACAATCGGTTTGGGATAACCATGCCCCCATTGATGACAATCTAGCCAATCATGGGGAGTATGGATGTGCTTAGCCGGCACCGCTTTTAGCTCAGGTACCCATTGGCGAATAAAATTGCCCTCAGCATCGAAGCGCTCACCTTGGGTGGTGGGATTAAATACCCGAAAATAAGGTGCTGCGTCGGCGCCTGTGGCTGCCGCCCACTGCCAGCCACCGTTATTGGCCGCCAACTCGCCATCTATTAAGCGCGACATAAAATAATCTTCTCCTTGGCGCCAGCTAAGGTGCAGGTCTTTGGTTAAGAAACTGGCTACTATCATGCGCAGCCGATTATGCATCCAGCCCGTGGCATTCAAACATCGCATGGCCGCATCAACGATGGGATAGCCCGTTTGCCCGCAGCACCAAGCCTCGAAGTCGGTACTATCTTGACGCCATTGCAGTGCTTCGGTCTCGGGTTTAAAGGCGCGATTCATGGACAGATGTGGAAAAGCCACTAACAAATGACGATAAAACTCCCGCCAAATAAGCTCGTTTAACCAAACGAAGCCTTGTTCACCTCGACTGAGCGGCAAGTGCCCAAGTTGTTGCTCGATGGCGGCTAAACATTGTTGAGGAGAAATCACGCCCAGTGCTAAGTAAGGCGATAAGCTGCTGGTGCCAATAATGGCCGGATAATCACGCCGCTCGCCATAATCATATAAACCAGACTCACAAAATAAGCGTAAGCGTTCGGCTGCAGCTTGCTCGCCCACCGGCCAAGCGGCACTGCTAACTCGCTCACCCAAAAGCTCGATGGCGCTGGCCACTATCGCTTTACCTTGTGCGTTGGGCACCGGATGCAATTGATAACCATGGGCGCGCAACTGCGCCAGCCACGTTTTGGCAAACGGCGTAAACACCTTATACATGGCGCCACTTTGGGTGGTGAGGCTGGCGTGATTAAAAACGCAATCGCCATTAAACACGCGAATGTCCAGCAACCCTTTCAAACGCAACTGCACCGCTTTATCGCGCCGGCGCTCATCTATGGCTATTTCGCGGTTAGCATATAAGGCGTCATGAGGATGATGGCTCAGCCAGTTGGCCAATAACTCCGGCACTTCTGTAAAACTATCGGCACTGAGCACGGTAAGCACTATGCCCAAATCTGCTAATTGCTCGCTTAATGCCTGCAGATGACGACTTAAAAAATCCCGCTGTATGGCTGAGCGACCGTGTTGCTGCCACTGGCCTAAACAGTCAATGTAAATGGCGCTAACATGAGCGCCATCGGCGGCGGCTGCATTTAAAGCGGGATTATCCGCGACACGCAGGTCAGCTCTAAACCAGACTAAATGACGCATCATGCTCCCTCTTAAGGTCGCTGACGTACACCGAAAACGGTCGGTTCAACCAGCCTTGTTGTTGATACAGCGTGCCCAGCTCGCCGACGTAAAAGCAGCGTTCGGGCAGTACGGCGTCAGCCTCTAAAAACCAGCTCTGACTCAAGCCTGCCCCTAACACTATCACTAAGGCATCGAACTTCAGGCGGCCTACCGCCAGCGGTAAGGTTTGCGGATCCAGTACGCCTAAGTCTAAGCTGCGACATTCCTGCCCTTGCAATTCAAACTGGGTTAATAAGGCGTGTTGCGTCCGCACCTGCCCCACGCGCGCCACCGCCAGCATAGGCCCACTTTTAATGGTGAGCATTTGCTGCAACAAGCGCATTAATAAGGCGCGTGCGCTTTGTTCAATCAGCTGTGCATCGGGTCTGTGTAATTGCGCCAAGGCCAACAACCAAGGCTCAATCACCTTGCGCAGCACCAGCTCTGCCGGATACAGACTCGCCAGTTCTAACACCTCCGCCTCTAAGCGGCCTAAGTTAAGGGCCATTGCCGAGTCCAACAATTGCGCTTGAGCTTGTTGCCAGTTGGAGCCACTCACCTCGGGCGTCGGCGTCTCGAGTAGACTTTTAACTTGACCAATACTCACCCCCTGCTCGAGCCAATGCAGAATATGGCGAATGATGCTGACGTCATCTTCGCTGTACAAACGATGGCCTTTTTCAGTGCGCGCTGGCTTCAAAAGACCGTAACGGCGCTGCCAAGCACGCAAGGTCACCGGATTAATGCCGGTGAGGCGCGCTACCTCTCGAATCGGGTAGGTAGGAATAGAGTTAATTTCAGATGCCATAGCGCAGTCGCAATGCCTCCGGATGGGGATTTAAATAAACCTGCTGGCGCAGGTACTCGTTAGGAAAGGCTTTTAGGTAATGGCGAAACAAGGTGATGGGCGCAAACAGCGGCAAAATACCTTGATGATATTGGCTAATAGTGTCCGCTAGCTCTTCACGCTGGCTTTTGTTGAGGTCACGTTTAAAGTAACCCTGCAAATGCTGCAGCACATTGGTGTGATTGTTGCGAGTTACCGGCTGGCTTAATGCCTGCATCAACTGGCTAATGTAGATGTCGGCAATGGCGACAAGGTTCTTGGATAAGTCTGATAACAACTTGCCCATTTGCAGATAACTCTCACGGTGGTGCGCCATCAACAGGTATTTATAGCGGCTGTGAAAGGCAATTAGCCCAGCGGCAGTGATACCCTCGTGACACAAGCATTGCCAGTCGTGCAAGGCAAACACGCGAGTAACGAAGTTTTCACGCAAGCCCGGATCACTTAAACGCCCATCTTCTTCCAGCGGCAGTAATGGCTGGGCGCGCATGAGCTCGGCGGCATAAATACCGATACCATCTTTAACGCTACCCTGACCACTTTCGTGGTACATCCGCACTCGCTCCATGCCACAGCTCGGCGATTTGGCACACAACACATAACCACTTAAGCCGCCAAACTGTGCGGCCATGGTGCGCCCGTAATCCCGTAGCGCCTCGGTCACATCATCACCCTTGGCGGTTTGGGCAATAATTTTGCTGTCGCCGGCATTTGGGGTTGAGCGGGTGCTGATCAAGCGAATGCTGGGTCTGGGCGTACCGAGGCCGATGGCCATTTCTGGGCAAAAAGGCACGAATGCCACATGGTTGGCTAACTGGTCGGTGCAAAAGTCCGAGCGTTTATGGCCACCGTCAAAGCGCACCTTTTGGCCGATTAAGCAGCCACTGATACCGACACGAATTATTTTAGGATCAAACTTGTACATATCTCACCTTGTTGTACAACTATGTATGTAAGATAGTCGTTGTTGTACAAGAAGATCAAGCTTGTATAAGAAAAATTTCATCGAGATGAAAATAATAGCGCCGTGCGCCCAGCACGGGACGACGCCGAGATAAGTAAAAACCTAGGCGAAATTGTTTTCGGTCATTTCAGGCATAAAAAAACAGCTGTCGCGATAAGCTTCAGCTGTTATCAATACGGGAACGCGCGCAACTAAAGCACTGGCTTAAAGGCGATATTTGTCTTTAGCTAGGCGCGAATAGGGAGTAAGCGTTAATCCACCTTCTGGCGGGCGATTTCTATTTCATCGCTGTATTGGCGTAGCAATTCGGCTTTGCTTTTCATCATGATCTCACCGCCCTTACCCACCGCCATGTGCTCGGGATTATCCACATGCAGCGCTTGCCACATTAACACCGCCTGTAAGCTGCTTTCTTTTTGCTCTGGGCTAAGCACCACGCCATCGGGCCATTTGCCGATTTCGACGGCGGTTTTTAAACGCTGAAATACCTCTTCCGGCATATTGGCGATCACTTGCTCAAAAGATGACATGCTTGCTCCTATTACGGGGATACCTACAGTAGGAATAAAAAAGGGCAGCCTAAGCCGCCCTTTCACTCACTCGGCATTAAATACCGTTGTGCGCATAAACTTAGCGCGGCAAGTCCATCAGCACTATACCCGCCATTTTTTGCATGACGCGTACTACCTGACAGCTGTAACCAAACTCGTTGTCATACCAAACATACAGCACGGCGCGGTCGTCTTCGGCAATCGTCGCCAAAGAGTCAACGATACCGGCGAAGCGTGAGCCCACCATGTCGGTCGATACTAATTCGCTGCTGGTGCTGAAATCAATTTGCTGATGCAAAGGTGAGTCCAATGACATAGCCAACAAGTACTCGTTAAGCTCTTCTGCGTTAGTGGGCTTATTCAAGTTCAGGTTGATCACCGCCATAGACACGTTTGGCGTCGGTACGCGAATGGCGTTACCGGTTAACTTGCCTTTTAACTCAGGCAATGCCTTGGCCACGGCCGAAGCGGCACCCGTGCTGGTTAATACCATGTTTAATGCCGCACTGCGGCCACGACGATCACCCTTATGGAAATTATCAATCAGGTTTTGGTCGTTAGTATAAGAGTGTACGGTTTCCACGTGGCCATTCTTGATACCGTATTTATCGCTCACGGCCTTCAATACTGGCGTGATGGCGTTAGTGGTACAAGAGGCGGCTGACACTATGCTGTCGGTAGGCAAGATCATGTTGTCGTTCACGCCAAACACGATATTTTTAATGTCGCCCTTACCCGGTGCGGTCAGCAATACGCGCGCCGCGCCCTTGGCTTTCAGGTGCTGGCCTAGGCCTTCTTCATCACGCCAAATACCTGTGTTATCGACGATTAAGGCATCGTTAATACCGTATTGGGTGTAATCGATTTCTGCTGGACCATTGGCGTAGATCACCTGGATGTAGGTACCGTTGGCAATAATGGCATGGTTTTCCATGTCCACTTCAATGGAGCCGTTAAACGGACCGTGTACCGAGTCGCGACGCAATAAGCTGGCGCGCTTTTCCAGATCGTCTGCCGAGCCGCGCACTACAATCGCGCGCAAACGCAAACCGTGATTACCGCCGGAGCGTTCAATTAACAACCGCGCGACCAAGCGGCCAATGCGACCAAAGCCATACAGCACCACATCGGTGGACTGGTTGGCGTGTGCCTGATTAAGAGCCGGTGCCAGTTGTTGTTGCAAAAAGGCCGCTAAGCCGGACTCATCTTTATGAGTCTGCCAGTAGCTGACGGCCAATTTGCCTAAGTCTATATTCGCTGGTGCTAAGTCCAACTCGCTCAAGGCTTTTAAAATAGGGTAGCTTTGGCTGACTAGCAGGGCTTCGCCTTCATGGCGGCTCACCACACGGTGCGCCTTGATAATCTCAATGGTTGACGCATTGAGCAAGGGGCGCGCATGCACGCTAATTTCTACTCCCTGATCACGGTACAATTTGCCGATCAGGGGCTGCATAGATTCTGCCAACTCTTGGCTTTGCTGCCAAGCAGACAGGTAACTCTCGTGGGTCATTGACCGAGTCCTTTTATCAGGTAACTTGCATTAGGTAATTCTCATGGATGAGGTGCTCATCATGAGGTAATTGCCATGAGGATTGATGTACAAGACAATGTCTGTGCACCAGCTCTATTTAAGTGCGTCCATTTTAGTAGATAGGGGGTATGATTACCAGACTAAGCACAGCTGGGTACATACTCAAATGAAGATAAAACAGATGTTCTTGCTGCTGGCAACCCCCTTGTTTTTAGCAGCTTGTGACCGAGATCGCATCCCAAACATTTGTGAAGACACGCCACAATTTTGTGTTGATTTGCACGCCGACAGTTGGTGTAAGTTCGAACGCACCGCTCTTATTCGTGCTCGTAAACAGCAAGCCACCCTCATCAGTGACGCCAATGACTATGACTTACTGCTTAAAGTCAGCGCTTATCACGACTGTTTAGACCCACTGCTGGCTATTGAATATACTCGTCGTAAAGAGCGTAAAACCGATAAAGTAGATGCGGTTTATCATGCCAAAGCTGCCATTGACCAACTGGCCGTCGACACTAAAGACTCAGATTATCCCGAATTATTATTATGGCATTGGCGCCACGAAGGCAGCCAACAGGCCAAGGCGCGCTTTATTGAATTAGCCGAGCGCCCCGAGATGCAAACGCCTGACTTACAAAATTCGCTGGCCGAATTGCTGATGCTGCGCGACCGCACTCGCGCCGCGCAAGCCTTGCACACAGCGCTGAGTCTTTATAACAAAAGCGATATTATTAATAGTGATATTGTTGCGAACTTACTGACGCTTGCTATTAACCAAAAGCGCTATCAAGACGCTTGGGTGTGGACACGGGTATTGAGCAACTTGGATCACCAAGAAAATATAGACGCGAGCCGCTTGGACGTATATGCCCACTTTACTGAAGCTGAACAGCAAGCGTTGCAGCAGCAAGCAGACCGCATTTTAGAACAACTCAAACAAGGCAGGTATCCCGTACCCAGTCCAATATAAGGCTGACGCTTTACTTAAATAACGAAACATAAATAGCGAAATATAAACAGTAAGAAGAGTGGCGGCTAAGCGCCGCCATATAACATAATTGACGTTGACGATTTTATTTGTCAGCGTAGCACCCTAAATGATCACCCTTTAGCACAGAGTATTAACATGACAATTAAGCTAGCTATTAACGGTTTTGGTCGCATCGGCCGCCTGATGTTTCGCGCTGCCTGTGAGCGTACCGATATAGACGTGGTCGCCATCAACGACTTGCAAGACTTAGAGTACATGGCCTACATGCTGAAATACGACTCCACTCACGGGCGTTTTCAAGGCGACATAAAGATTGAAGGTGACAGATTAATCGTTAATGGCAAACCGGTGCGCGTCACAGCCGAGCGCAACCCTGCCGATTTAAACTGGGGCGAGTTAGACGTCGACGTAGTCGCCGAGGCCACGGGTATCTTTATGACAGATGAAAAGGCGCGCGCGCACATTCAGGCCGGAGCCAAAAAAGTGGTGCTCACGGGCCCATCAAAAGACGACACACCTATGTTTGTGATGGGGGTTAACCAAGAAAAATACGCAGGCCAAGATATTGTCTCTAATGCCTCTTGCACCACTAACTGCTTGGCCCCCTTGGCGAAAGTGATCAACGATAACTTTGGCATAGTGGAAGGCTTAATGACCACAGTGCACGCCATGACGGCCACCCAAAACACCGTCGATGGTCCGTCCCAAAAAGACTGGCGCGGTGGCCGCGGGGCCAGCCAAAATATTATCCCCTCCTCCACCGGTGCCGCTAAGGCTGTGGGTAAGGTGATCCCTGAGCTGAACGGCAAGCTGACCGGCATGTCATTTCGCGTACCCACGCCAAACGTGTCAGTGGTAGATCTGACGGTAAGAATCAAAAAATCTGCCAGTTATGCAGAAATTTGTGACGTGATTAAGGCTGCCGCCGCAGGTCCTCTCAAGGGCATAATGGCCTATACCGAAGATGCCGTGGTTTCGACTGACTTTATGAGTGACACTCATACTTGCGTATTTGATGCCAGTGCCGGGATAGCGCTAAACGATAACTTCGTAAAATTGGTCGCCTGGTATGACAACGAAATGGGCTATTCCCATAAGACGCTAGACTTGATCGCGCATATTTCTCAGTAAATCATGCATAGCGCTAAGCGCTATTACCATGACTAAGCGTCCAGCCTCCGGTTAGCAAATAACGGGGGCTTTTTTACGCCTGTTGGTTGTCCATTACCAGCGCCACCACCTTATACTCACCCCGTATTCCGCTTGGAATTGGGCGCTCGGCGCTATTTACTTAGGTCCAAACTTGTCCGATTGACGCCTTAAACGCTAGGCAAGACCCAGACTTAGGGCTAAGCTGCGCCCAAAATGATTCTACAAACCATAGATTAAGGGCTCATCATGAATAAGACTTTGCTTGGCGCTACGTTGGGCTTAACCCTGCTCGCTGGCACTGCGGTGGCCGACTCTAACTTTTCGTATGACCAACCTTGGGTCTCGGTCGCACAAGCACTGCAAATGGACGATGATCATGACATTCGTCTCACCGGCTACGTCGTCGAGCAAATCGGTAAAGAGAAATACCTATTTGAAGATCGCACCGGCACCATAGTGGTGGAAATTGATGAAGATAAATGGCGCGATATGCGCGCTTCCTCGCGGACCAAATTAACCATTTGGGGCCAATTAGAAGAAGAAGATAATGGCAATGAGCTTGAAGTTGAGCACTTAGAGCTGGCACGTTAACCAGCCATTACCCACCCACATGCTTGACCAAGATCAAATCGCCTTAAGATGTCAGTGGCATAACCTCGATATTGAGCACTCGGCATAGTAAAATGCCTGATTCGGCCGCCCACAGTGGCGGCCTACTGACTTGATATCAGAGATTAACTTAATGTCCAACGCTCACACTGCTGTTACGCCTCCTATTACTGCCGGCTTCGTTCCCGAATTGCTATCGCCTGCGGGCACCTTAAAAAACATGCGTTATGCCTTCGCCTATGGTGCGGATGCCGTGTATGCGGGCCAACCTCGTTATTCGCTGCGGGTGCGCAATAACGAGTTTAATCATGAAAACCTAAAGATTGGCATAGACGAGGCCCATGCACTGGGCAAGAAATTTTACGTGGTGGTGAACATTCAGCCTCATAACGCCAAGCTAAAAACCTTCATTCGCGACATGCAACCGGTGATCGAAATGGGTCCAGATGCCCTAATTATGTCGGATCCGGGTTTGATCATGTTGGTGCGCCAGCATTTCCCTGAGGTAACGATTCATTTGTCGGTACAGGCGAATGCGGTGAACTGGGCCTCGGTGAAGTTTTGGCAAGACTACGGCATAGAGCGCGTCATCTTATCGCGGGAATTATCGCTCGAAGAGATCGAAGAAATTCGTGCGCAGTGCCCAAAAGTAGAGCTGGAAGTATTTGTGCATGGTGCGCTTTGCATGGCCTATTCAGGCCGCTGTTTATTATCGGGCTACATCAACAAACGCGACCCCAATCAGGGCACCTGTACCAACGCCTGTCGTTGGGAATACAAGGTGCACGAAGCCAAAGAAGACGACGCCGGCCAAATTGTGCATCGGCAAGAGCCGATTGTAGTGCAAAAAATAGATCCAGCAACAGAAACGCTTTCTCAAAGCCCAGCTCCCACGCTCGGTGCCGGTGCGCCTTATGAGCATCCTGTGCTGTTAGAGGAAAGCAATAGACCCGGCGAATACATGGCGGCCTATGAAGATGAACACGGCACCTACATCATGAATTCCAAAGACTTGCGCGCCGTGCAGTATGTAGAACGCTTAACGCAAATGGGCGTGCATTCATTGAAAATTGAAGGCCGTACTAAATCTTTTTATTATGTGGCTCGTACCGCTCAGGTGTATCGCAAGGCCATCGACGATGCGGTAGCGGGCAAGCCTTTTGATGTGAGCTTGATGAGTACGCTGGAAAACTTGGCGCATCGCGGTTACACCGAAGGCTTCTTAAAACGCCACGCCCACAGCGATTATCAAAACTACGAGACCGGCCACTCAGTCTCCACCCAACAGCAGTTCGTGGGTGACGTGACGCGCCGCGACGGCGACTGGGTAGAAGTGGAAGTGAAAAATAAATTTAGCGTCGGCGACCAATTAGAGCTAATGACGCCCGCCGGTAATATTACCTTTACTTTAGAGCAGATTAAAAACCGCAAAAATGAGTTGGTAGACGTGGCCCCCGGCAGCGGCCATGTGGTATTTATCCCACTGGCGAAAGAAATAGATGCCAATTTCGCGATTTTGCTACGTCATCTTAAATAACAACGCTTCTAGCCGTTAGCGGTAAGCTTTAAGCTGTCAAAACACGACCTTGGTGTTGACGTGTTATGTCGCTTTACGCTTACCGCTTTCACTAGGCGGTGCTTATCTTTAACTGGACGCTTGGCGCTAAATTTAACCCATAAAAAAGCCGAGACACTGTCTCGGCTTTTTGTTGGCTATGTTGATAAGACTGGCTAATTACTCAGCTCGTTTCTCATCATTATCAGCAGGTGCTGCTTCATCTGTCTGCGCGGGAGCTGCAGTTTGAGTTTGCACTGGCGTTGCTGTTTCTGAAACGCTTACGGCTGCAGCTTCAACAGGAGCCGCGGTGTCTGCCGCAGTGTCTGCCACAGCGGCGACGTCTGCTACGCTTGCTTGGTCAACGGTTACTTCGGCAACAGCTACTTCGCTTGGCTCTTTCGCCTCTTTAATGGATAAGCGAATACGGCCTTGGCGGTCCACTTCTAATACCTTAACGGCGACAATGTCACCTACGGTCAGATGGTCCGATACGTTTTTCACGCGCTCTTCGGTGATTTGCGAGATATGCACTAAGCCGTCTTTGCCTGGCAAAATATTGACGAAGGCGCCAAAGTCCGCTAATCGCACTACTTGGCCCTGATAAATAGTGCCAGGCTCCACTTCGGCAGTCAGCTGCTGAATGCGGCTAATGGCCAGTTTTGCAGCCTCACCATCAACGGCGGCAATTTTCACTGTGCCGCTATCGTCGAGCTCGATAGTAGTGCCGGTTTCTTCGGTCAGCGCACGAATAGTGGCGCCGCCTTTACCAATCACATCGCGGATCTTATCTGGGTTGATCTTGATGATGTGAATACGCGGGGCAAAGTCAGAAATCTCTTCGCGCGGCACTTGCATGGCTTGGTCCATCACTTTCAGGATGTGCAAGCGGGCGTTGCGCGCCTGCTTGAGTGCCGCGGCCATGATCTCTTTAGTAATGCCTTCGATTTTGATGTCCATTTGCAGTGCGGTAATACCTTGAGTCGTACCGGCCACTTTAAAGTCCATGTCGCCCAAGTGATCTTCATCACCCAATATATCTGACAGCACCACGTAGTTTTCATCTTCTTTAACCAAGCCCATGGCAATACCGGCCACTGACGCTTTGATTGGCACGCCCGCGTCCATCAGTGCCAGTGACGTACCGCACACTGAGGCCATGGAAGAAGAGCCGTTCGACTCAGTTATTTCTGAGACGACACGTACCGTGTATGGGAATACATCTACGCTTGGCATCACAGCGGCTACGCCACGCTTGGCCAAACGACCGTGACCGATTTCACGACGCTTAGGACTGCCCACCATGCCGGTTTCACCGACGCAAAACGGAGGAAAGTTATAATGCAGCATGAAGTTGTCGGTACGAGTACCGGTCAGTTCATCAATTAACTGTGCATCGCGCTGGGTGCCAAGCGTCGCTACCACTAATGCTTGAGTTTCACCGCGGGTGAACAGTGCAGAGCCGTGGGTGCGCGGCAATAAGCCGGTGGCTACATCAAGCGCACGTATCATGTCCGGTTCGCGACCATCGATACGCGGCTCACCGCGCACGATACGACCACGCACTATGTGCTTCTCGAGGGCGGCAAATTGCTCAGCGACTTCTTTAGCGTTTTGCTCAGGGTTGCTGACCAATACGGCAGCTAATACCTTGGCCTTGATGATGCTCAGGGCATGACGACGCGCGGTTTTATCGGTAATACGATAGGCTTCGCCTACCTGCTCGGTAGCCAGTTCGGCCACTTGGCTTTTTAAGCTTACGTTTTCGGCTTTTGGCTGCCAAGCCCAAGGCTGGGTGCCCACTTCGGCGGCAAATTCTTTAATGGCAGTCACGGCAGCGTTCAGTTGTTCATGACCGTAAACCACGGCACCCAACATCACGTCTTCAGGCAAGATGTTGGCTTCAGATTCCACCATTAATACCGCATTAGCGGTACCAGCAACCACTAAGTCCAGCTCGCTGTTAGCCAGCTCAGTCACGGTTGGGTTTAATACGTATTCGCCATTGATGTAACCCACGCGAGCCGCACCGATAGGACCAGCAAAGGGCATGCCAGAGATGGCTAAAGCCGCAGACGTACCCAGCAGCGCAATAATGTCGGGAGAAATTTCAGGATTGACGGAAACGACGGTGGCAATCACCTGCACTTCGTTTTTAAAGCCTGCAGGGAATAACGGACGGATTGGGCGGTCAATCAAACGTGAGGTCAGCGTTTCGCCTTCTGATGGGCGGCCTTCTCGTTTAAAAAAGCTGCCAGGAATACGACCTGCCGCATAGGTGCGCTCTTGATAGTTAACGGTCAGCGGGAAAAAGTCTTTGCTTTCATCCGCATCGCGCTTGCCCACTACGGTGACGAGCACAGCGGTATCATCGATGCTGGCCATAACAGCGCCACTTGCCTGACGTGCCATGACGCCAGTTTCTAGGGTGACGGTATGTTGGCCATACTGGAAGGTTTTTACGATAGGATTCACGTTTTAGATTCCTTAATATATGTTTTTAGTCTTTTAATATACCGCGACAGTATACGTGATTATGGGTTAAAGCACAGCGAATGCGGGTGGTGACAATGTGTAGAATAAGGTGTCAGGCGTGCGGCACAAACACACTCGCACCCTTTACGCCCTAAGCTGTACGATAAAAAACGTTAAGCCCTTGTCAGTCGAACGTAAGACGAGAAACCTGAAGCGCAAACTAAAAATCAGGCAACAAAAAAGGGGCCTAAGCCCCTTTTTATTAAACTGAGTAGGTCGATTAACGACGCAGACCCAATTTAGCGATCAGTGCAGTGTAACGCACTACGTCTTTACGCTTCAGGTAATCCAGCAAGCTACGACGCTGAGATACCATGCGCAACAGACCACGACGGCTGTGATGATCGTGGATGTGCTGTTTGAAGTGACCTTGCAGGTGGTTGATTTGCGCGCTCAACAAAGCAACTTGTACTTCAGGAGAACCGGTGTCGCCTTCGCCGCGGGCGTGATCAGCAACGATTTGCGCTTTAGTTTCTGCATTTAGTGACATCTTGTGTACTCCAAAAAAATGAATGTGTATTCCAGCCGATCACTAATTCAGCTGGAAAGTAAGCTGCGCATTCTACCAGTTAAGTACGGCTGCGCAAGCCCAAAGTGCGCTTACTAATAAATGAGTTGGTTAATGTCTACGCTGTATATTTCGCGCCTACGTTCAATCTCATAGAGTGTAGCGCTTTGTGTTACGCGACGATTAACGAACTAAGCGCTTGGGAGCCACTTTGCCGTCATCGTCAATTTCACCGACCCCAATAAAGATTCGTTGCTCGCCGACCGTCATGCGTACCTGGCCTTGGCTTGGCGCCCCCGACACCTGCACGGCTTGGCCTTGGTTAATGTAACCGGCCACCAGCTCAGACATGTTGACTTCGGGCAAGCCAGCCACGGCAGTGTCCATGGGCAGCAACAGCGGATCCAATTCCAAACGCGGCAATATCTCTTGCGCGCGGCAATTTTCTAGAATCTCTTCAAGCTGCTCAAGCGTCACCATGCGCTCACTAGGGTAACCGGCCACCGCCAAGCGCCGCAATACCGCCACGTGCGCTCCACAGCCGAGTAATTCACCTAAGTCATCCACGATAGTGCGGATATAGGTGCCCTTGCTGCAGTGGATTTCTAACTCCAGCTCGTCACCTTCAAAGCGCACCAGTATCAATTCGAACACAGTAATGGGGCGCGACTCGCGCGGCACCTCAATGCCTTCCCGCGCGTAATGATATAAGGGTTTACCCTGATATTTTAACGCCGAATACATGGACGGAATTTGCTGGGTAGTACCGCGAAAACTGTCCAAGGCTACCGCCAACGCTTCGTCGGTCACATTAACGGGGCGCGTCTCCACCACTTCGCCATCGGCATCGCTGGTATCGGTACGCAGACCTAGCTTTGCCACCACCCGATAACGCTTATCGGCTTCCAACAAAAACTGAGAGAACTTAGTGGCTTCGCCTAAGCATATGGGCAGCATACCGGTGGCTAAGGGATCCAGCGCCCCTGTGTGCCCGGCTTTCGCCGCGGCATAAATACGCTTCACTTGTTGCAATGCATCGTTAGAAGTAATGCCTGCTGGCTTGTCTAGCAGCAGTATGCCGTCTACTGCACGGCCACGAAATTGACGCTGACGCCCCATGATTAATCCTTCTTTTCTGCTGCTTGATCTTGGTCTTGATCGTCGCTTTGGTCAGCATCGGCCGCAGGCTCGTCTGTACCGAACTCTTGGCTACGACGCTCGTCTTCGGCAATGGTGCTGGAGACCAAGGTCGAGATCCGCATGCCTTCAACCAAGCTCTGATCATACGTAAAACGTAAATCAGGAGTGATACGCAGGCGCATGGCCTTGCCAACTTGACTACGAATAAATCCGCTGGCGTCTTTTAATACTTTCATGCCTTGGACGATGTTTTCAGGATCGTTATCCAAAAACGTCACAAACACCTTGGCTGAGCTTAAGTCTTTTGACAGCTCAACACCGGAAACGGTGATCAGTTTTAAGCGATCGTCTTTGATTTCGCGTTGTAAGATCAGCGCGATTTCGCGTTGTAATTCTTGGCCCACTCGACGTGAACGGCTAAATTCTCTAGCCATGATGTGCTCATCCCATTAAAAAAGGAGCCTTTAGGCCCCTTTATATTGATTAAGTTAACACTAGAGTGGCCCTCAGACCGAGGCAAAGGGCTCACTCTTGCGACCTTAAATACTGCAGGTCGGCGTGCCTTTACAGGGTACGCTTTACTTCTACGATTTGGAAAACTTCAATCTGGTCGCCAGGACGAACATCATTGTAGTTCTTCACAGCGATACCACATTCCATGCCATTACGCACTTCTTGCACATCGTCTTTAAAGCGACGCAGAGATTCCAGTTCGCCTTCGTAAATCACGACGTTGTCACGCAATACGCGGATCGGATTGTTACGCTTCACGTTACCTTCGGTCACCATACAACCGGCTACCGCGCCAAACTTAGGCGAACGGAACACGTCACGTACTTCAGCCAGACCGATGATTTCTTGCTTGAACTCAGGAGCCAACATGCCAGTCATGGCCTGCTTAACTTCGTCGATCAGCTCATAAATCACGCTGTAGTAACGCAAGTCGATGTTTTCGGCTTCAATCATCTTACGCGCAGAGGCATCGGCACGGACGTTAAAGCCCAAGATAATGGCGTTAGAAGCAGCAGCTAAGCTGGCGTCAGTTTCGGTAATACCACCTACACCAGAACCGATAATCTTCACTTTCACTTCGTCCGTAGACAGTTGCTCAAGAGAGTCGGCAATGGCTTGGATAGAACCTTGTACGTCTGCTTTCAGTACCAAGTTCACTTCTGCGACTTCGCCATCTTCCATGTTTGCAAACATGTTTTCGAGCTTAGCGGTTTGCTGGCGAGCCAGCTTCACATCACGGAACTTGCCTTGACGATAGAGTGCCACTTCACGGGCTTTCTTCTCGTCACGTACTACGGTGGCTTCATCACCCGCTGCGGGTACACCAGACAGGCCTAAGATTTCTACCGGCATAGAAGGACCGGCAGACTTAATGTCACGGCCAAGCTCATCACGCATCGCACGCACGCGGCCATATTCCAGACCACACAATACGATGTCGCCTTGATTCAGCGTACCTTCTTGTACCAATACGGTGGCAACCGGGCCACGGCCTTTATCCAGACGTGATTCAATGACCACACCGGACGCCATGCCATCAACCACAGCATTCAGCTCTAAGACTTCTGACTGCAGCAAGATGGCTTCCAGCAAGTCATCAATACCTTCACCGGTTTTAGCCGAGATATAGGTAAAGATGTTTTCGCCGCCCCAGTCTTCTGACATCACGCCATGCTGAGCCAATTCGCTGCGCACACGGTCGATATCTGCGGATGGCTTATCCATCTTGTTCACGGCCACAATCAAAGGTACACCGGCCGCTTTCGCGTGCTGGATAGCTTCAACGGTTTGTGGCATAACGCCATCGTCTGCCGCAACCACTAACACTACGATATCGGTGGCGCTGGCACCACGAGCACGCATAGACGTAAACGCCGCGTGACCTGGGGTATCCAAGAAGGTAATAGAGCCATTCTCGGTTTCTACGTGGTACGCACCGATATGCTGAGTAATACCACCCGCTTCGCCTGAGGCCACTTTCGCACGACGAATGTAGTCCAAAGTAGAGGTCTTACCGTGGTCAACATGACCCATGATAGTCACGACTGGCGCACGAGTTTCGCGTGCAGCATCGGTATCACGATCTTGTAATACGTGCTCTTCTAATTCATTTTCGCGGCGTAAAGTCACCTTGTGGCCCATTTCTTCTGCCACTAATTGCGCAGTTTCTTGGTCGATCACTTGGTTAATGGTCGCCATGGCGCCCATCTTCATCATCACCTTGATGACGGCCACGCCTTTAACGGCCATCTTGTTGGCCAGCTCGGCCACAGTAATGGTTTCGCCAATTTCCACGTCACGATTCACCGCTTGCGCCGGTTTTTGGAAGTCGTGCTTCATGGAGTTTGGCATCATCACCTTGGCGCGCTTGCCTTTACGCAGACGCTCGTTACGGTTTTCACGCTCAAGACGGTCTTCTTTCGACTTACCGCCACTGCGCTTCTTGCCACCCGTACTACGACGAGCTTTATTTTCTTCAGACTTGTCCGCTTCATCTTCCGCGGCTTTAGCATGTGGGTTGGTCATCACATGATAATCGGCGTCTTCTGGCTTCTTGGCAGCTGCAGCTTCTTCAGCCCAACGCTTTTCGTTTAGCTCTGCCAACTTGCGAACTTCTTCCGCTTTTTCTTTGGCGTCTTGCTCGGCTTTACGCAAGATTTCTTGCTCACGCTGCGCGGTTAATTTTTCTGCTTCGCTCTTGGCCATATCGTCCACCTTCTTCGGCTCTTTGCTTTGGGGTTTTACTTTCCCCTGCTCTTTGATGTTCTGAGCTTGTGGCTGAGCCTGGCGGGCTTTATCTTCCGCGTCATGCTTGGCTTTCTCTTTCGCTTCACGTTTAGCTTGTTCTTCGGCTGCACGCTTAGCTTGCTCTTCTGCTTGCTTTTGAGCTTGGGCTTCTGCTGCTAGGCGAGCTTGCTCATCTGCTTCTTGTTGACGCTGCTGCTCTTCAGCCGTGTCGCGTCGAACATAAGTGCGTTTCTTACGCACTTCCACTTGTACTTCTTTACTCTTACCACCGACCACGGGCACGTTTAAGGTACTCATGGTTTTGCGTTGTAGCGTCATGCGTTTTGGCTCATCCGCCGCACCGCCATGCTGTTTCTTTAGAAACGTCAGCAAATCGGCTTTTTCGGTTTCCGTAACGGAATCACCAAGCGATTTTTCTATGCCGGCTTCGCGAAACTGCTGCACAAGACGGTCTACTGATGTGTCTATGTCGCTGGCGAGCTGCGATAATGTAACTTCTGCCATTAATTAACCTCCGCTGATCTTATTCTTCGGTCTGATCCCCAAACCAACAGATATTACGGGCCGCCATAATCAGCTCCCCAGCCAGGGTTTCATTCAGATCTTCAATTCCTTCAAGATCGTCTATGCCCTGCTCTGCTAGTTGTTCCAGACTCGAAATACCACGGGCGGCAAGCGCATAGGCCAGCTCCCGGGTCATGGAGGGCAATGCGAGCAGATCTTCTGCCGGCTCCACCCCTTCGAATGATTCTTCTTGCGCAAGCGCCCGAGTCGTCAGGGCGGCTTTGGCACGATTACGCAGCTCCTCCACCATATCTTCATCTAGGCCTTCAACGCTCAACAGCTCGCTGACCGGCACATAGGCAATTTCTTCCAATGAGGAAAAGCCTTCGTCCATCAGGAGGCTGGCAAAATCATCATCGATATCCAAGTGCTGGATGAAGAGGTTAATGATCTTGTCGCTTTCGACCTGATGCTTGCTTTGCAAATCTTCAACTGTCATCACGTTTAGCTCCCAGCCTGTTAGCTGAGCGGCTAAACGGACGTTTTGACCGTTACGACCTATGGCTTGCGCCAAGTTGCCAGACTCCACGGCAATATCCATGGAGTGCGCATCTTCGTCCACTATGATGGAAGATACATCGGCAGGCGCCATGGCGTTAATAACGAACTGCGCCGGATTATCATCCCACAGCACGATATCAACGCGTTCACCGTTAAGCTCGCTGGAAACAGCTTGCACACGCGCACCACGCATGCCTACACAGGCACCGATTGGATCGATACGGCGGTCGTTAGTCTTAACGGCTATCTTGGCACGGCTACCTGGGTCGCGTGCTGCGCCCATAATATCGATAACTTCTTCGCCAATCTCTGGCACCTCAATGCGAAACAGCTCTTTCAAGAAGTCAGGGTTGCTACGGCTAATAAATAGCTGAGCACCACGCGCTTCTGGACGCACGGCATATAATAAGCCACGCACCCGGTCGCCGCTGCGAAATGTTTCGCGCGGTAACATGTCTTCGCGGAAAATCACCGCTTCGGCATTATTACCCAGATCCAAGATCACGTTTTCACGAGTGGCTTTTTTTACCACGCCGCTGATTATTTCGCCTTCTTGATCTTTAAACTGCTCCACTACCTGCATCCGCTCGGCTTCTCGTACTTTTTGTACGATGACCTGCTTAGCAGTTTGGGTAGTGATGCGGTCAAAGGTCACAGAATCGATGTCGTCTTCTACGAAGTCACCAATTTGGATTTCTGGCTCATCAATTTGCGCCGCTCCCAAGGTAATTTCGGCGTAAGGGTTGGTCAGCGTCTCCTGACTTTCCACTACTTGCCAACGACGGAACGTTTCGAAGTCACCACTTTTACGATCGATCTCGACGCGTACTAGGATGTCACCGTCATATTTCTTTTTTGTCGCCGTGGCCAACGCCGTTTCTAAGGCTTCAAAAATCTTTTCGCGAGGCAATGCTTTTTCGTTAGAAACCGCATCTACCACCAGCAATATTTCTTTATTCATGTCCGACTGCCTCGTTAGTCAAAGTTCGGAACCAGATGTGCTTTTTGGATATTAGCGAAAGCAATCGGGAACTCAGTTCCGTCTACCTCCAGTCTGATCAGGGTGTCATCCACCGCCACCAAAAGTCCGTTCAACTTACGACGATTATTCACCGCCATACGTAGGGACAGTTCAACCTGTTCACCAATAATCGCTTGATAATGAGCAGGTTTGAATAAGGGGCGAGCCATACCCGGAGAAGACACTTCTAGATCATATTCGGTAGTTATGGGATCTTCTACGTCCATTACGGCGCTCACCTGCCGGCTAACCTCGGCGCAGTCGGTGACTTGAATACCGTCTTCATGGTCGATATACAAACGTAGGGTCGAATGTCGTCCGGCACGGACAAATTCGAGCCCTAGCAATTCAAAACCCAAAGCCTCTACGGGCTCGGTCAGCATTTCGGTTAATCGTTGTTCCAATGTAGCCAAAGCTACCCCTCCGAAAACAAAAAAAGGGCTCGCAGCCCAGTGAATGTGCATCCTAATGGATGCTAACGTGCAGATAACAAAAAGCCCCGATCTTCAAATCGGGGCTATTCACCTGGACCCTGACTGTTGTCTTTCGACAACCATTTATCACGTTTGTTTTATAACAAACTGCAATAAATGTGAGGAATTGGTTGCGGGAGCCGGATTCGAACCGACGACCTTCGGGTTATGAGCCCGACGAGCTACCAGACTGCTCCATCCCGCGTCCGAAACATTACGTAGTTACAAACTACGTGAAATTATAGTTATTCTGAGCAAGAAACTCAAGCTAACAATAATTGGTGCCGTGAGCGGGAATTGAACCCGCACGCCCATACAGGCACTACCCCCTCAAGATAGCGTGTCTACCAATTCCACCACCACGGCAAATCTATTACTCAGGTACGTCGCTGCTGTTTACAGTAGGTACATCACCTGTAGGAATACTTTCTTGTTGTACCGCAGGTACAGAAAGATCATCCCATTCGCTTACTTGTTGCGTGCTATTACTGGATAAATTCCCCAGAGCCAGACTCACAATAAAGAAGCCTGCTGCCAGTAGTGTGGTTGCTTTAGTTAAAAAGTTACCTGAACCACTGGAGCCAAAAACAGTATTGGATGCACCGGCACCGAAGGAAGCGCCCATGTCAGCACCCTTACCTTGCTGAATCAGCACTAAACCAATTAAGGCTAATGCGATAACCAGATACACCACTAGAAGAATTTCGTACATCAGCTGCACCTTTGCTTGACGTCTGAGCCCCGCATCAGACTACTGTCCGGAGCGGGGCTAATATTAGCCATACGTTTAATGGGTTACAAGCCCAATTTTACAAATAAGGTGTAACCGCACAAAAAATCAGCAGAAACACCCAGCGATGGTCGCTTATTGCACAGCATCACCAATAAACTGCGCCAATCGACTGACCTGCTCTAATTTTGCGCCTTCGACCATTACCCGAATTAATGGCTCAGTGCCTGATTTTCTCAGTAGTACACGACCAGCACCGGCTAATTCAGCTTCCGCCTGCGCCACGCGCGCCTGTACTTCGCTGTCATTAAGTGGATTTGTGCCGGCGCTAAAGCGCACATTGTTCAGTACTTGCGGATACAGCACTAAGCTTTGGCCTAAGGCATGCAAGTCTTGCTGACTATCCACCATGGCGCGCAGTACTTGTAAGGAAGCCACTATACCGTCGCCGGTACTGTTGTGATCGAGACTAATAATGTGCCCTGAATTTTCCCCGCCCAGCTTCCAGCCACGAAGCTTAAGCTGCTCCAACACATATCGGTCCCCCACATTGGCACGCACAAACGGAATGTCCTGCTGTGCAAGCGTCAATTCCAAGGCCATGTTGCTCATCAGCGTGCCTACTACGCCACCGCCTAAGGTGCCTCTTTGCTTGGCATGCTGCGCTATTATGTAGAGCAGCTGGTCGCCATCTAATAAGGCACCGGTGTGATCCACCATAGCCAACCGATCACCATCACCATCGAAGGCAATACCGAGATCGGCGCCGTGCTCTAGTACTGCAGCCATCAAGGATTCAGGCGCGGTGGAGCCGACTTTGTCATTAATATTAATCCCATTAGGCTCACACCCCATGCGGATCACTTTTGCGCCTAGCTCTTCAAACACAGAGGGTGCTATGTGATAAGTCGCGCCATGGGCACAATCGAGCACTATGGTGAGGCCATCTAAGTGCATTTCTGAAGGAAAAGTACTCTTGCAAAACTCGATGTAGCGCCCTGCAGCATCAATAATGCGACGTGCCTTACCTAGCTGCTCAGATGCCACACAGTCCATTGGCTGATCCAGCATGGCTTCAATCGCCAGCTCAACCTCATCGGGTAGCTTAGTGCCGTCATGAGAGAAAAACTTAATGCCGTTATCATAATACGGATTGTGAGAGGCGCTGATCACAATGCCGGCTTCGGCCCTAAAAGTACGGGTCAAATAAGCGATTGCTGGCGTTGGCATAGGCCCTAATAAGGCAGCCTGCAGACCGGCCGCAGATAATCCTGCTTCAAGTGCAGACTCCAGCATGTAACCAGAGATACGAGTGTCTTTACCAATTAGCACTTTCTTAGTGCCGGTTTGTGATAATACTTTACCGGCTGCCCAGCCAAGCTTCATCACAAACTCAGGCGTAATCGGATACTCGCCTACGTGGCCACGGATACCGTCGGTACCAAAATATTTTCTGCTCATTTTTATCCCTAATTCGTAATGCTGATTTTTTATTCCGAATTCTTATACCCGATGTTATATCTGGTACTGTGCTGCATGTTGCCAAACGCGCAGCGCATCTGCCATTTCTTTGACATCATGCACCCGTAAAATATGAGCACCTTGATTCACCGCAAATAAATGGGCAGCCAAGCTACCGGCCAGCCGTTCGTCGACCTCTCGCCCCAGCAATTGACCTAGCATGGACTTGCGAGACATTCCCACCAATAACGGTAAGCCCAGCTGATGCAGATGTTTGAGTTTACCCAGTAATTCATAGTTGTGCGCTAAGCCTTTACCAAAACCATAGCCTGGATCTAAACATAACCGCTCATCGCTGATGCCCGCGGCACGACAGCTTTGAACTCTGTCTGCTAAAAACGTTATTACCTCTGCGGTCACGTCTGCATAATCTGGCGCTTGCTGCATGGTTCGGGGCAGTCCTTGCATATGCATAAGACAAATAGCGGCACCGCTGTCTGCTGCTACTTGCAAGGCATTAGGCTCACGTAGGGCACAAATATCGTTAATTAAGTCGGCACCTGCCCTCACCGCTTCTTTCATCACCACAGCTTTGCTAGTATCAATCGAGATCCAACAATCGAGCTCTTGGCGTAATAATTCAATCACGGGTATGACGCGGTCTAGCTCTTGCTGCTCCGCCACCTCGTCCGCTCCAGGCCGCGTGGACTCACCACCAACGTCAATAAAGGTGGCGCCATCCGCTAACATTTGCTTAGCATGTTTAAGCGCCACATGTGGTGAACTAAAACGCCCGCCATCGGAGAAGGAGTCGGGCGTTAAATTTAAGATGCCCATGATCTGCGGATGAGAGAGGTCCACACTTCTGGAGGTGCTAGATAACAGCATAATATTTATCTCGCTCTATTTAGGTTAACTGTTCAGTGAACTGTCTCGGAGAATTGTCTCGCAGGCACTACCAATAAAAAAAAGCCCCGAACAAGGCATGTTCGGGGCTTAATTTAGCATAAAAGTTTACTAACTAGTGATATCGCTCGGCTTATTTAAATCCGGAGCGCCTGTCTTAGGCTGCTCTGCTGGAGCTGACTCTTTATCATCAGCGCTGGCAGTTGGCCCTTGTGGCTTATCATTAGACTCTTCCACCCAGTCAGCCGGCGGGCGAACTGCGCGACGTGCCATTAAGTCATCGATTTGTTTGGCATCAATCGTTTCATACATCATCAAGCAATCTTTCATGGCATGCAGTATGTCGATGTTATCCAGTAAGATTTTCTTGGCTCTGTCGTAGTTACGATTAATCAGCTCTTTCACTTCGGCATCTATCGCGCGCGCTGTGTCATCCGACATGTGCTTAACTTTGGCAGAAGAGCGGCCCATAAAGACCTCGCCTTCTTCTTCGGCGTACAGCAAAGGACCCATTTTTTCCGACAAGCCCCATTGAGTAACCATTTTTTGGGCCAGCTCAGTAGCGCGCTCTATGTCGTTTGATGCACCTGTGGTGACCATTTCAAAGCCGTAAATGATCTCTTCCGCTAAACGACCGCCATACAGGCTAGAAATCATCGACTCTAGATGCTGCTTGCTGTAGCTGTATCTGTCTTGCTCCGGCAAATACATGGTAACACCCAAGGCGCGGCCACGAGGAATAATAGACACCTTATACACAGGATCGTGCTCTGGCACTATGCGACCGACGATGGCGTGACCCGCTTCATGATAAGCGGTCATGGCTTTTTCTTTCTCAGACATCACCATAGAACGGCGCTCAGCACCCATCATGATTTTGTCTTTGGCTTTCTCAAACTCGTCCATGGAGACTACACGACGAGAAGAACGAGCCGCAAACAAGGCCGCTTCGTTAACCAAGTTGGCTAAGTCGGCACCACTAAAGCCTGGCGTACCACGAGCAATCACACTCGCCTGCACATCATCACCTAACGGCACACGGCGCATATGGACTTTAAGAATTTGTTCGCGGCCACGCACATCTGGCAGACCTACGACCACCTGACGGTCAAAACGACCTGGGCGCAGTAAGGCAGGATCAAGTACGTCAGGGCGGTTAGTGGCCGCCACTACGATTACGCCTTCATTACCTTCAAAGCCGTCCATCTCCACCAACATCTGGTTTAGGGTCTGCTCTCGCTCGTCGTGACCACCGCCCATGCCTGCACCACGTTGGCGACCAACAGCGTCAATTTCATCGATAAAGATGATACATGGGGCAGATTTTTTGGCTTGTTCGAACATGTCGCGCACCCGTGATGCACCCACACCCACAAACATTTCCACGAAATCAGAACCTGAAATGGTAAAGAAAGGCACTTTAGCTTCACCGGCGATGGCTTTTGCCAATAGGGTTTTACCGGTACCCGGCGGGCCCACCAGCAAAATACCGGTTGGAATGCGGCCACCTAGCTTTTGGAAGTGGCTAGGATCACGCAAATAATCAACCAATTCCGCCACGTCTTCTTTTGCTTCATCACAGCCTGCGACATCAGCGAAGGTAGTCTTGATTTGGTCTTCACCCATCAAACGTGCCTTGCTCTTACCAAAGCTCATGGCCCCCTTACCGCCACCACCGCCTTGCATTTGGCGCATAAAGAACACCCAAACGCCGATCAACAGCAGCATGGGAAACCAAGAAATAAAGATAGACGTCAGTAGGCTAGGTTCTTCCGGCTTTTCGCCTACCACACGGACATTATTATTTAACAAATCGTTTAAAAGTTGAGGGTCTTGCGCTGGCAGAATAGTCGTGAATCGATCACCACTGCGCTTAACGCCCTGTACAGTTCGACCGTCCATGCGTACTTCGCGGATTTGCCCTTGAGATACTTCCTGCACAAAGGTGGTGTAGTCCAGTTGGCGTCCACTCGGCTCGCTTGGGCTAAAGCTCTGGAATACCGACATTAACACCACGGCTATGACCAACCACAGGATCAAATTTTTCGCCATGTCACTCAAATTACTAACCTCACCGGCTGACAGTTTATAACTTTTAAAGAGTACTACAGTTTAAAACCTGTAGCCACAATGTAAACTTCTCGCGAACGCGGTCGCGATGAATCGGGTTTTCTTACTCTAACTGAACTAAAAGACCGACGAACTTCCAATAAGAATTCATCAAAGCCGGCCCCTTGGAACACTTTCACTACAAAGCTACCGTTTGGCGCCAATACTTGGCGACACATATCCAGAGCTAATTCGACCAAATACATAGACTTTGGCTGATCGACTTCTCGGGTGCCGCTCATATTAGGTGCCATATCAGAAAGCAAGACGTCGACCTTATCTTGCCCTACTCGCTCGAGCAAGGCATTCAGTACAGCTGCTTCTCTAAAATCACCCTGCAAGAAACTGACCCCAGCAATGGCGTCCATCGGCAACAAGTCACAGGCAATGACTTGTCCTTTTAATCCCACCTGCTCAACCGAAAATTGACTCCAACCGCCAGGTGCTGCGCCTAAGTCGACTACCGTCATGCCTGGTCTGAACAAGCGATCGCGCCCTTGAAGTTCTTCAAGTTTAAACACAGCTCGAGAGCGTAAGCCTCTTTTATGCGCTTCTTGTACGTACTTATCGTTGAAATGCTCTTGAAGCCAGCGCGTTGAGCTGCCTGAGCGTTTTTTATTCGCCATTAAATTATCGCTCTGCTATTACCATTGAAGCTAAGATGGGGGTACAATAGCCCCCTTTCAACCTATTAACTGAAGCATTTTGCAATGACCCTGACTAATAAGCAAAAACAATACTTAAAAGGCTTGGCTCACAGCCTAAAGCCAGTGGTATTGCTTGGCCAACATGGCCTTACTGAAGGCGTGCTCGCCGAAATCGATTTGGCACTCAATTTTCATGAACTGATCAAAGTGAAAGTGGCTGCCGAAGACCGCGACACTAAAGCTCTGATCATAGATGCCATCGTCCGTGAAACAAAGTCCATTAAAGTACAAAACATCGGTCACGTATTGACACTGTATCGTGCTAGTGAAGAGAAAAAAATCAGTTTACCTCGCGCTAAATAAGCCCATTGGCTAAACGGCCTGACTGATATTAAGGGGCCGCGGCACTCAGGCTGCCCCAGTATCATTTATCGTTTTTCCCTTCTCTTTACATTTCCCATGCGCACGTCATAAGCTCACATTACCTGTTGCGACTTAACGAAGGTATGACCTGTGCCATCCCATCCTTATCTGTCTGAGGAAGAAATTGCTCTGCTTAGCGAATTATTCCAAGCAGACTCAGAGCAGAGCTGTCTAACGTTACCGTTATTACTGGATAAACAGGTGGCACCGTTATTAGAGCAAGCCTCACGCTTAGAGTTAAAGTTGGTGCTTGGTGAGATCATGCTCAGCTTTCCCGTCGCGCTCTCCCACCCCATTGCTAGCCAAGAGCAAGCTGAGCTTAGTGTGCCCAACATCATTAGTAATGGTGCTCACCCTCGCGCATGGCGGCTGCCAGCCCCTCAACACATCCAATTGAAACGCGCCGATGGCAAACCTATGCAGGCCGAAATCCGGGATTTATCTACCAACGGTATGCGGCTGTTATCCCGTCGATCTTTGTTCGCTCGAGGTGCTGTTAAGAAACGGCCTCAGGTGCAAACACTGTTGATGGTGGTAGGCCAAGAGACGCTTCGTCTGATGGTGACCTTAGTCCGCGAACGTAAGGGATCCGCTTTTTGGCTAACTGCAGTACAATTTCAACTCAGTAGTGCTGATCAGCGAACCTTATCTGATTTTGTGTTTCAGGGCTTTTTAGCACAAATTGAAAAAAAACAGGCGCCCTAGGCGCCTGTTGATAACATTATCGAGCTTCAGATTAAAGATATTGTACCTTGAGGATTTCGTACTCCACCTCACCACCAGGGGTTTTTACCATGGCGACGTCGTCTACTTCTTTTCCGATTAAGGCACGCGCAATAGGCGAGTTAACCGAAATCCGGTTAGCTTTGATATCAGACTCATCATCGCCGACGATTTGATAAGTAATTTCTTTCTCTTCATCGACTTTAAATAAATCCACTGTGGTACCAAAGATAACCTTACCGCTATTAGGTAATTTGGTGATATCGATAACTTGTGCATTAGACAGCTTGCCCTCAATCTCTTGAATGCGGCCTTCACAAAACCCTTGCTCTTCACGCGCAGCATGATACTCGGCGTTTTCTTTTAAATCGCCGTGTTCACGGGCAGAAGCAATATCGGCAATGATCCTAGGGCGCAGCTCTGATTTGAGGTAATCCAGCTCTTCACGCAATTTTTGTGCTCCACGCACTGTCATTGGAGTTTGTATCATAATGAAAAACCAGTCCCTTTCAGACAATAAAACAAAAGCCCCTGCCGACGATCGTCAGGGGACTCGAATTATAATTTATTAGTGAGCTTCTGAGTTAAAGCACAACCCAGAGTAATACAGCCGGCTTAGCGGGTCAAATCGTCAAAAAAACGCTTCACGCCTTTTAGAAAGCCTTCAGTTTTAGGCTGGTGCTTATTAGCAGACACCCCAACATAGGAGTCTTCTAATTGCTGTAGTAGGGTTTTCTGCTCTTCGGTTAAGCTCACCGGAGTTTCGATATACACCTTACACACAAGATCGCCCATTTGGCCATTTCTCGCCGAGCGCACGCCTTTTCCTTTTAACCGAAAGCTACGGCCGGTCTGCGTTTCTGCGGGAATTTTTAACTTCACTCGCCCATCTAGAGTAGGAACTTCGACCTCGCCTCCTAACGCCGCAGCGGTAAAGCTAATGGGCACTTCACAGTACAAGTTATTGCCATCACGCACAAAGATATCGTGATCGCGTACATGCATTTGTACATATAAATCACCTGCAGGTGCACCGGACTCACCAGCTTCACCTTCACCAGATAAACGAATGCGATCCCCTGTGTCAACGCCCGCCGGTATTTTCACCGACAAGGTCTTGGTCTTTTGATAGCGCCCATCTCCATGACACTTATGGCAAGGATCTGTGATAACTTTTCCCTTACCTCGGCAATGCGGACAAGGCTGTTGCACGGTAAAGAAGCCTTGACGCATTTGTACCTGGCCATGACCATGACAGGTAGAGCAAGTGTTAGCCTGAGTACCAGCCTTAGCGCCGCTGCCATCGCACACATCACATTCGACTAGCGTGGGGACCTTGATCTCTTTGGTCACGCCCCGCACGGCTTCTTCAAGCGTCAGCTCCATGTTATAGCGCAAATCTGAGCCACGGGATGCACGCTGCTGACGGCGCTGACCGCCACCGAAGATATCACCGAACACATCACCAAAAATGTCGCCAAAGTCACCGCCATAACCTTGGCCGCCCTGCTGACCATTAACGCCGGCATGACCAAACTGATCGTAGGCGGCACGCTTTTGCGGATCCGTCAGTATTTCATTGGCCTCTGACGCTTCCTTGAACTTATCAATGGCATCGGCATCAGTTTTATTACGGTCAGGATGATATTTCATCGCCATCCGCTTATAGGCTTTTTTTATCTCGCGCTCGTCTGCGTCTTTGCTGACGCCAAGCACTTCATAATAATCTCGTTTTGACATAGGCTGAAACTTACCTGAGTCCTGTTAAAACAAAGGCGGGCGTTGGCATCCCAACGCCCGCACTAAGCGCGCTAATACGCTGGGGTTAACTTACTTTTTATCGTCTTTAACTTCTTCGAACTCTGCATCGACCACATCGTCATCTGCGTTTTTTGCACTTTCTTGTGGCTCGCCCGTTTGACCGGCATCGGCTTGAGCTTTCGCCTGTGCCACTTCTGCCAGTTTTTGTGAGGCTTCAAGCAAAACTTGCTGCTTAGCTTCGATATCGGCTTTGTCTTCACCGCGCAGAGCAGTTTCAAGCTCGCTCAGTGCAGACTCAATGGCGCTCTTGTCATCGGCGGCCAATGCATCACCCGCTTCTTCTAATTGCTTACGAGTGGCATGTACCAACCCATCAGCTTGGTTACGCGTAGCTACCAACTCGGCAAATTTCTTATCTTCTTCGGCGTTGGCTTCTGCCGAACGTACCATGGCATCAATTTCTTCTTCCGTTAAACCAGAAGACGCTTGGATGGTAATTTTTTGCTCTTTGTTGGTGTCTTTGTCTTTCGCAGACACGTGCAAGATACCGTCCGCATCTATGTCAAATGTTACTTCAACTTGCGGTAAACCACGAGGTGCAGGGCGAATACCTTCCAGATTAAATTGACCCAGAGATTTGTTATCGCTGGAGCGCTTACGCTCACCTTGCAACACATGAATAGTCACGGCGGCTTGGTTATCATCTGCGGTAGAGAACACCTGTGATTTCTTAGTCGGAATGGTGGTGTTCTTCTCAATCACGGGCGTCATCACGCCACCCATAGTCTCAATACCTAAAGACAGCGGGGTGACATCAAGCAATAACACGTCAGTCTTATCGCCAGACAATACGGCGCCTTGAATGGCAGCGCCCACGGCTACCGCTTCATCTGGGTTCACGTCTTTGCGTGGCTCTTGACCGAAGAAATCCGTTACCGCTTTTTGCACCAATGGCATACGGGTCTGACCGCCTACCAAAATTACGTCATCGATATCAGTCACTGACAAGCCGGCGTCTTTCAATGCAGTTTTAACTGGCTCTAAAGACTTGGTCACCATGTCTTCAACCAAAGATTCTAACTTGGCGCGCGTCAGCTTGATGTTCAAGTGCTTAGGACCTGAGGCATCGGCGGTGATATACGGCAAGTTAACGTCGGTTTGCTGAGCAGAAGACAACTCGCACTTGGCTTTTTCTGCCGCTTCTTTTAAGCGTTGCAGCGCCAAAACATCATTCATTAAGTCAAAGCCTTGTTCGCGCTTAAACTCTGCCACTAAATAATTGATCAAGCGGTTATCAAAGTCTTCACCACCCAAGTGGGTGTCGCCGTTGGTGGCCAATACTTCGAAGGTTTTCTCGCCGTCCATCTCATCGATTTCGATGATGGAGATATCAAAAGTACCACCGCCCAAGTCGTATACGGCAACTTTGCGATCGCCCTTGGTCTTGTTCACGCCGTAGGCAAACGCCGCCGCTGTCGGCTCGTTGATGATACGCTTCACGTCTAAACCGGCGATGCGGCCCGCGTCTTTAGTCGCTTGACGCTGAGCGTCGTTAAAATAAGCCGGTACCGTAATTACCGCTTCGGTGACCGCTTCGCCCAAGTAATCTTCGGCGGTTTTCTTCATTTTTTTCAAAACTTCGGCAGACACCTGTGGCGGCGCCATTTTCTTGCCTTTGGCTTCTACCCAAGCATCACCGTTGTCGGCTTTGACAATTTTGAAAGGCATCAGCTTAATATCACGCTGTACTTCTTCGTCTTCATAGCGACGACCGATTAAACGCTTGATCGCAAACAGCGTATTCTCTGGGTTAGTCACGGCCTGACGTTTAGCCGGTTGACCCACCAAGGTTTCGCCATCATCGGCATAGGCGATGATGGAAGGAGTAGTACGGGTACCTTCGGCGTTTTCGATAACGCGCGGATTGTCCCCGTCCAAAATAGCCACACAAGAGTTAGTGGTACCCAAATCTATGCCGATGATTCTACCCATAAAATCCTCTCTCAATATCTGAATTAAACGTAAGCACTGTTATTTGCGCTTTACACTGTATATGCGGCTGCTTGGCTTAAGTTTCAAGGCAGAGCTCACATTTTTTAAATAAATAGTACTATTAAGTTGTTACAGTCATTCAGGCTTGGGTGTCAATCGCAGGTCCTTTAGCCACCATCACCATGGCCGGCCGCAACACGCGACCATTCAGTTCATAGCCTTTCATCATCACAGCCACCACCGAATTAGGCGGTACGTCGGCGCTTTCTACCATGCTCATGGCTTGATGTTTATTGGGATCAAACGGCGTACCTTGAGGGTCAATCTGTAACACCCCAAATTTTTCGACTGTGCCTAACAACGACTTTAGCGTTAGCTCAACGCCCTCATACACAGCCTTAAAGGCATCGTTCTCTTTATCTGTGTGCTCGAGAGCGCGCTCTAGACTGTCGATTACAGGCAATAAGTCACTGGCGAATTTTTCTAAAGCAAACTTTTGCGCCTTTTCGACATCTTGTGCCGCACGACGACGTAAATTTTCCATTTCCGCCAAGGCGCGCAATGCATTGTCTTTCTCGCTTTGAGCCAGTTCATTGGCGGCTGAGAGCTGTAGTTCAAGATCTGCAACAATAGCGTCACTGGCTGGCTCTACAACTTCAGGATCAAGCGCTGCGGTATCTACGGTTAATGGCTCTTGCTCTACGCCCTGCTCTACTTCAGGCTGATATTTGTTATCGCTCATCTCGTCTCCATTTCAATATTCTGGTCAACATTATTGCTTGTCTGTTATATGGGGGAGGCCATGGCAAAATTCAAGAGAATTTTTTTATCATTACCTCTCATAGGTAGCACTAACGCATAGGGTTATTTAGAATGAGGATTACGCGGCCCTCATTTATATATAGCTGGCCACTTTGCTCAAGTCACCCTTACGCCGAGTTGATATCCATGGAAACTGAATTTAATACCATAGCGCTCATTGGCAAACCCGATCACGAAGGGGCCAACCAAACCTTAGTCGCGCTCTATCAACACCTTGCAGGCTTAGGTTTAAATGTGGTGATCGAGCGCCGCGTCGGTGAACAGTTAGGGTTAGAGAATGTTGAGCTGTTAGAAATGGTGGAGCTGGGCGAGCGTGCCGACTTAGCCATAGTGGTTGGCGGAGACGGCAATATGCTGGGTGCTGCGCGCGTGTTGGCACGCTTTGATGTAGCCGTGGTCGGTGTAAACCGCGGTAACTTAGGCTTCTTAACCGATTTATCCCCCGACAGTTTTGAGCAACCGCTAGACCGATTATTAGCTGGGGACTATCAAGCGGAGCAGCGCTTTTTACTGGAAACTCAAGTGCACCGTCACGGCCAGCTTAAGGCCAGCAATACCGCTATGAATGAGGCGGTATTACATCCAGGTAAAATTGCCCATATGATAGAATTTGAGGTCTATATCAATGGCGTCTTCATGTACAGTCAGCGCGCCGATGGCATGATAGTGGCCACCCCCACAGGCTCAACCGCCTACTCTCTGTCTGCGGGAGGCCCCATTGTCACGCCTAACCTCAACGCTATCACTCTGGTCCCTATGTTCCCACATACCCTGAGTTGCCGGCCGATAGTGATAGACGCCGACTCGCAAGTAAAGTTAGTACTCTCCCCAAACAACAAAACTAGCCAAATGTTGGTCAGCTGCGATGGCCATGTCTCACTGGCAGTACAACCAGGGGATGAAATTCACATCAATAAAAGCCCACATAAGCTGAAACTCTTGCACCCCAGAGGACATAACTACTTTGAAGTATTGCGCAGCAAGCTGGGCTGGGGCAGCAAATTGTTTTAAGCCAACGCTAGGCGCTTGCAGCTGCACTTTATTCTTGCCACTGTACAAAACCACAGTATACTGTTTTTATAAACAGTATACTTTGTGCAGGGGATTTATCATGTTACTTCAGCTCACCATCAGTAATTTTGCCATCGTTTCTTTTCTTGAGCTGGACTTGCGTGCCGGCATGACCAGTATCACGGGTGAAACCGGTGCCGGTAAGTCGATCGCCATTGATGCATTAGCGTTAGCGCTTGGTGAGCGCGGTGACTCGGACTCGGTAAGACCCGGAGCCGATAAAGCCGACATTAGCGCCCGTTTTCGTATCGATAAACTACCTCGCGTTAAAGCTTGGCTGAATGAGCAAGAGCTGGATGAACAAGATGAATGCATACTGCGCCGCACCTTAACGCCAGAAGGCCGTTCTCGAGGCTATATTAATGGCATGCCTGTGCCCTTAGCCCAATTGAAAGCATTGGGCGCCTTGCTGATCAATATCCATGGTCAACATGCCCATCAAGCGCTACAAAAATCAGATTATCAACGCACCTTGCTTGACGCCTATGCAGGGCATCATCAACTACTGCAAAAATCCAGTAAACATTATCAATTGTGGCGCCAACTGAGTAATGAGCGCAAACAACTGAAACTCGAACAAGCACAGTGGCAAGCCCAGCGTCAGCTGCTCGAATATCAAGTGGCTGAGCTTGACGAGTTAGCCTTAAACACGGATGAATTCCCAGAGTTAGAAGCAGAGCATGCACGTCTAGCCAATGGAGCCGAGCTATTAAACGACTGTCAGCTGGCGTTAAACATCTTAGGCGACGGTGATGACAGTAATGCCCTGCAGCAATTACGCCAAGGCTTAAAGGTCGTCACTGATTTGTGCCAAATGGATGCGCTACTGAGCCCAGTGCAAGAGATGATAGAAAGCAGTCTGATTCAATTAGAAGAAGGCCACATAGAGCTAAACCGCTATTTAGATCGCTTAGAACTGGATCCAGAACGTTTGCATGAAGTTGAAGCCCGCATGACCAAAGTGATGGAGCTGGCCCGTAAACATCATGTGCCACCGGTGGAGTTATCGCAGTTCCACCTACAAATAAGAAGCCAACTGGCGGAGATGGATAGCAACAACCACAGATTACAGGAGCTTGATGAAGAAGTTATTCAGGCCAAAGTACTGTTTTTACAAGCAGCCGAGCGACTCAGTCACAGCCGCCAACGCTACGCCCAGTCGTTAAATAGCCAGATTACCCAAAGCTTACATCAGCTGAGCATGGAGCACGGCCGTTTTGAAATTACCGTGACCGCCGATGACAATGCCGGTTTCTCTCCCTTGGGCATAGATAAAGTCGACTTCTTGGTGAGCACCAACCCAGGTCAACCCATGAGTCCCTTAGCTAAGGTGGCCTCTGGCGGTGAATTGTCACGCATCAGCTTAGCCATTCAAGTGATCACGGCGCAAAAGGTTGAAACACCGACGCTCATTTTTGATGAAGTAGATGTGGGCGTCAGCGGCCCCACGGCGGCTGTAGTGGGTAAATTATTACGCCAGCTCGGTGACTCCACTCAAGTGTTGGTGATCACCCACCTGCCGCAAGTGGCCGGCAATGGCCATCAGCATTACTTTGTCAGCAAGAACAGCGATAAGCACGAAACCCAAACTCGTATGCAAGAGTTGGACACAAACAGTCGCTTACAAGAGCTGGCGCGCTTGCTTGGCGGAGACAAAATTACAGCCAACACCTTGGCCAATGCTCAGGATCTATTGGTCAGCTAAACGGGAAGAAAAAGCCTCGAGTTGTCACAACTCGAGGCTTATAAATGAGCAGATGATTAGACCTTAAATAAAGCTGGCCTAAACTAAGCGGCGAGCTGCGCCCAATACGATATCAATCGCTTGTCGCTCGGTGGCTTGAACTTGTACAGGGTCTGGCGTCTCTTGTTCAATGCGATTAACGATCACTCCTGCAATGCAGCCCGCCTTTAAGCCCTGACTGGCACAAAAGGTGAATAGCGTCGCGGACTCCATCTCATAATTAAGTACGCCCATGGCTTGCCATTCTTTAAGACTACCTTGCAGCTCTCGGGTCACTCGCCCTGAATAAGTGTCATAGCGCTCTTGGCCAGGATAAAACGTATCAGACGAGACGGTAATACCCACATGTGGGCTTAAGCCTAATTCGCGCGCCGCATCCACGAGCGCACAGCTGCAATCAAAATCCGCCACTGCGGGGAAGGCTAAAGGTGCGAAATGCCGACTGGCTCCATCTAAGCGAACCGCTGCATTAGTAATGATCATGTCACCCACCTTAACCTGCGGCTGAATGGAACCCGTAGTGCCAATGCGCAAAAAAGTAGTAATGCCCAGTTGCGCCAGCTCTTCCAAAGCTATTGAGGTAGAAGGGCCACCAATACCTGTGGAACACACCACCACAGGCTTTCCAGCTAACTCGCCAAACCAAGAACTAAATTCGCGCCTGTTAGCCAAAGGACGAGCACCCTCTAATTGACTGGCGATACGCGCTACTCGCTCTGGATCACCGGGCAAAATAGCCAAGTGAGCACCTTGTAAGTCGTCATCCGTGATCCCTAGGTGAAAAACATGTTTTGTCATATTGCTCGCTTAGTCATTAAATTAATATCGCTTAACGTTCGTCACTCAGCCTGATACTTGTTTGATAGCGGTAACATTGTCTGCTTTGCGCCTACTGGCAGTGCCCCTAAACCCAAGGCTAAAACCCTAAACTGGGCTGAGTTAATATCACATCTAAAACATAAGTGTCGCTTCGGCTTTTACAAGCTCAATCACAGTCGCTATCATGGCCAGAAGTCACACAGGATATAGTGCCATATGCAACTCAAAACCTTGATTTTACCGATAATGTTAACCCTGCCTCTAATGGGCTGCGGCTTGGTATATAAAATAGATATTCCACAAGGCAACTACATAGAAGCCAAGCAAGTAGACCAACTACGCCGTGGCATGACTCAAGAACAAGTCCGCTTTTTACTGGGCAACCCCATGAGCTTGGACAGTTTCAACCATGAACGCTGGGTTTATATGTTCTACTTTAAACCTGGGCGTGGTGCCGTCGAACAAAAGCAGCTAGTGCTCGAATTTAGCAATGATGCCTTATTGACAGTAAGCGGAGACTTTGCCGCACCGGTCAATTTTGATCAGGGTTTATAACTTTTACGTTCACTCTTTGCCTAGTAGGCGCTTTCTGGCATAAATTACGCTGAATGTTTAGACGCTTCAGCACACCGAGTACTCTCTCGAGGTGCTGAATGCTTTCATGACTCATCCGTCGTATCTTCTCCTTCCTGATCTTGATTTTTCCTTACTTGTACGTCAGCTCGCCCTGAATGAGGCCGCCCTCCCGTCACCTTATCGGCTCGCCCTTCTTCTTTGGCTTGCTCTGCACGACGACGACGAATATCTTTAGGGTCAGCTAATAAAGGTCGGTAAATCTCCACTCTGTCTCCGGGTCGCAAATGGCTGCCTAACTTAACCTGTTTGCCAAACACCCCCACCATATTCACATTTAAATCAATCTCTGGGTACAGCTGCAAGATACCAGATTGAGCAATGACCTTAGCCACGTCACAATCGGGCCTAATGTTTTGGGTCAACACCACTTGCTTATAAGGCAGCGCATACACCACCTCAACCTGGATAAGACTCATGGCCATAAACCTCTCTTGCTCGCTCACTAAAGGAATGCACCATGGCATTCGCTAGCTCTTTGAATATGCCCCCAAACGCAAATTCCACTAAGCGGGACGTAAACTCAAAATACAATTCCAACTCCACTTTACAGGCGTCTTCATCTAAGGGCGTAAAGGTCCAGCCACCATTAAGTGCCTTAAAAGGCCCATCGACTAACTCGACGCGAATATGCTGATAAGGGGTTAGCACATTACGGGTAGTAAAAGTCTTGCGAATGCCGGCCTTAGATACATCTAGGGTAGCAGTAATGGTATTATCCGACTGCGAGACCACACGGCTTGCCACACAACCTGGCAAAAATTGCGGATAAGCGTCAATATCATTGACCAACTCATACATTTGTTGTGCACTAAACATCACTAAAGCACTGCGAGTAATACTCGGCATAATCTCTCCTGACAGCAAATCGACTCGATTTTAACACTAATCTTCGTTGGACTCACGGCTGTCGATTCATGACAATTAGGCTGAGATAAACGTAGCATTATCGCGAAATACGTATGAAAAACACGCAGTTGCTGTATCAGCAATTCCAATGCCATCATTGGCACCGTATAATGGCGCTACTATGACAAAAAACAAAGCGAAGAAAAAAGTCGGTTCCAGCACCATTGCCCTCAATAGGAAGGCACGGCACGAATACTATGTCGAAGAAAAGTATGAAGCTGGGCTGGAGCTACAAGGCTGGGAAGTAAAAGCAATGCGGGCTGGCAAAGCCAACATCGCTGATTCTTACGTCTTTATACGTAACGGCGAAGCTTTCTTGTTTGCCGCTACCATTACTCCCCTTAACATGGCCTCTACTCACGTAGTGTGCGATCCCATGCGCTCACGTAAGCTACTCCTTAAACGGCGCGAGCTCGACCGGCTAGCCACTCTGCTGGATCGCGACGGTTATACCTTGGTGCCGCTAGCGCTGTACTGGTCTCAGTCTTGGGTGAAAATTGAAATTGGCTTGGTGAAAGGTAAAAAAGACCACGACAAGCGCCAAGACGTAAAAGAACGGGACTGGAAGCGCGAGAAAGACCGCATGATGAAACATAAAAATCGTTAATACTTGTGGTTAGGCAAAAATTGCCATACCATAAACGGACTTGGGGCTGATTCTGGATTCGACGAGATTCTCGAACTCCTAGGTGCATGCCGAGGTGCGATAGGCCTCGTTAAAAAATCGCAAAAAAATAGTCGCAAACGACGAAAACTACGCACTAGCAGCTTAATAACCTGTTAGAGCCCTTCTACCCTAGCTTGTCTGTGACTTAGGGAATTGGAAGGTCATATTTCACAGAATCGTGTGGAAATCGTGCCTAACGGTGGAAGCATTAAAACTAATTTAGGCTAGTTATTCTGTGGCGTGTCTGTCCGCAGCAGATGGCGAATGTAATGACTGACTACGCATGTAGTACCGACGATGTAGGTTTTTCGGACGCGGGTTCAAATCCCGCCAGCTCCACCAATCGATTGGAAAGGCCCTTAATTGGGCCTTTTTTTATGCCTGCTGATAAGGGAATAATTCCCCATACTCACCGCTAAAAAGCATAATTCGCGAGCAAGACATGGAATGGCTTTCATACATCAGTTCCATTAGAATCACTTAAAGTCATTTCATCAGCACCTTAGCTGTTCATTTGTGGATCATCTTACTTGATGCAAAACACTCCCCTTCCTTGGTTTAAATTGCGTGGCCTAATATTGGGGCTCGCGGTATGCAGCGTGTTGATTACTTTAGGTAATAGCTTTTACGCTACCTATGAAGCACAACGCTCATTACTGATAAATAATACCCTCGAAGCGAACCGAGTATATGCGGCTAAGTTGGCAGAGGTGACCACCGTCTTTCTGGATATGGCACAAGACAGACTGGCATATAGCGCTAACTTACTGGGCGAGCAGATGAATGATGCGACTCGTTTAGGCGAAGAAGTGCTGCGCTTACAGCAATCTACGGAGATCTTTAATTCAGTCGCTGTGGTTGATGCAAATGCTCGAGTGCTGGCTACTTCACCAGAAGCATTAGGCATTCGTGGGTTGAAATTAATGTCAGTGCAAGCACAACTGGCTATCAGCACAAAAATACCGATGATCACAGATCCATTTACATCTGAAGCAGGTAATTATTTAATTAGTGTGTCACGCCCTATTTTTGCAAAGGATGGTAATTACTTAGGCTATGTCATGGGCACTATTTATTTACAAAAAAAGAATATTTTGAACGATTTTTTAGGTAAGCATTATTATCAAGATGGTTCTTATCTGTATGTGGTGGATCGCCATAAGACTTTAATTTATCACCCTGATAACGCGCGCATTGGCGAACAAGTTGAACAAAATCCAGCGATTGATGCGGTGGTTTCGGGCCAAGAAGGTGCTTATGCCGTCACTAACTCTAAAGGTATAGAAATGCTCGCCGGCTTTGCTCCTATTGCAAATACCGGATGGGGCGTAGTCGCACAAAGGCCTCGCGATATAACGTTGGCAGGGTTAGATGGCCACATTATAAAGGTGTTTATTAGAAGCTTACCCATGGTACTCCTTACGCTATTCGGCATTTGGTTGTCGGCTGTGCTGATATCTCGACCGCTGTGGTTGCTAGCCCGCGATACCCGCTTAATTGAAGATAAAACTGCGCAGGATAACATCTCTCACATTCACTCTTGGTACTTCGAAGCCGCGCAGCTCAAACGCGCTATCGTTAAAAGCATGGGGCAGTTGAACGATAAAATTAGCCAATTGCATAACGATAGTCATACCGATGCCATGACCGGCTTATTAAATCGACGTGGTATGGCCTCAGTGTTAGATAGCTACCAAGAAAAGCGTACTGTTTTTTCCGTTATCACCTTGGACATTGACTTCTTTAAGCGGGTAAATGACACCTACGGCCATGACGTGGGTGATGAGGTGATAAAAAAACTGGCACAATTAATGCGAACTCAGGCGCGTAAAGAAGACCAGCTATGTCGCAGTGGCGGTGAAGAGTTTATGATTTTCTTGCCTAATATCTTGCCTGAAACGGCGTTTACCGTGGCCGAGCGTCTACGAGAGTTAATCGCCGGAACCGAGATCCCACTCGTGGGTTACATTACCGTGTCTTTCGGGGTAGCGTATTGGGCAGCCTTGGACTCACCCAGAAGCATAAATGATACTTTAAAGCTAGCAGACCAAGCCTTGTATAAAGCCAAACAGCAAGGACGTAACCGCACTGTCTGCCTATGAATTGGGGTAGTACTATTAACACTGATCCTATGTATCTAAGAGTAGAGATATTAAGCTCACGTACTAGCACTACATACTGCTGAGATGTTTACTGATTAGTTAAGACAGGACTAGTTACTAACCAGTGCATTGAGATGGCTAGATTGCCCCATCATCTCTAGTCGCTCGACTTGCTCTGCTGGTAACGGTTTAGCATACAGATAGCCTTGATATAAATGACAACCATTGGCCAGCAGTATGTCCCTCTGCACTTCAGTCTCAACTCCTTCCGCTATCACCTCTAGCCCTAAACTGGTGGCCATGGCGATCACGGCTCTAATAATCGCCAAACTACTGGTATCTTCTGGCAAACCTCGCACAAAAGATTGATCAATTTTTAGTTGGTCTAGCGGTAGTTGTTGTAAATACTGCAGTGAGGAATAACCGGTGCCAAAGTCATCAATAGAAAAGCGAATGCCGGCTTGCTTTAGTTGGCGCATGCGCGCAATCGCCTGTTTCATGTCGGTCACCAGCATCGACTCCGTAAGCTCGAGCTTGAGCCGTTGTGGGTCTGCGCCTGTTTCTTTGACCACCCTCAGTACTTCTGCAACGAAGTCATGCTGATACAACTGGGTAGCGCTGATATTCACCGACACAGTCACATCCCTAAAGGCAGGCAAGCGCTGCCAATAGGCCATTTGCTCACAGGCGCGCAGTAGTACCACCTTATCGATTTGGCTCATGATGCCCGCGCCTTCTGCCACCACAAGGAAAGCAATGGGTGACAAGAGTCCACGCTCAGGATGGCGCCAACGCACCAAAGACTCCACACCAATTAATTGGTCATCACTATTAAATTGCGCTTGAAAATACACGCAGAACTCGCGGGCTTCTAGGCCTCGAATAATGTCTTCTTCTAATAATAAACGCTGCGAAATCGTTTCTTGCATATGTGGATCAAAGAATCGATGTTCCCCCTTACCAGTGTCTTTCGCCGCATACATAGCCAGCTCAGCTTTGCGTACTAACTCTTCGGGGGCTTCATTAAAGCCATCTAACACGACCACGCCAATGCATGCACTGCTGCGCAGCTTCTGCTCACCGTAAATATAGGGCTGATCCAACATACTCAGCAGCATTTGAGTATATTGCTCTAAACGGTTTGTGAGTTGTCTATAGTTGTCCGCGTGGGCGCTCAGTACCAATACGAATTGGTCACTGCCTAAGCGGGCTAAGCTATCTTGTTTGCTGAGCACTTTGCGCAATTGATTAGCTACATGCAGTAATAATTTATCGCCTGCGGCATGGCCCCAGAGATCATTAATATTTTTAAATTGATCTAAGTCGATAAAAATCACGGCACCCAGCTTATTTTCGCTGGCACTTTGTCTTTGAATTTGTCTAATGCTAGTCAGTAGCAGACGTCGATTAGGTAGGCCGGTTAAACTGTCATAATACGCTAGGTCATGGATTTTTTTTGCGTTTTCTTTTTCCGCACTGATGTCGGTAATACTGGCCACATAATGACTGACCTGATCTTGTTCATCTTTAACTGCACTGATTGACAAAAATTGTGGGTAAACTTGCCCCGATTTACGCTTATCATAAATTTCGCCCTGCCAATGACCCCGGCTATTAATCTCATGCCACATATCTTGATAAAAAGCACAGTCATGCTGCCCGGAGCTGAACACTCTCGGTGTTTTACCTAATAATTCGCTTTGGCTATAACCGGTAACATCGGTAAAAGCGCGGTTAACGCGCAAAATGCGATTATGCTTATCGGTCACCAACATGCCTTGAAAACTATCAAAAGCCACGGCAGCGATACGTAAATCCGTTTCCCCTTTCAGCCGCTCGCTAATATCTCGGGTGAGAACCACCACCGCCTTTGCTTCACCAAGTTCAGTATCGAGTGCTTGTGCCACGCTTTCAAAGGTACGCGAATGGTCATTTATCTTCACTTCAAATAATAAATGCGCGACTTTCTGCTGTGATAGGGTCTGGTTAATAAAATCTTGTAGGCGTAACGCATACTGTTCTGGATATACATCGCGGATATTTTTCCCCACGGCCCTAAGCTCTTTATTCCCTGAAAAAATAATATTGTCAGCCATTATGTCTAAATAAAAGCCGTTTTCATCAATGACACTCATCATATCTGGCAAGGCACGAGCAATGGCCAGCAAACGCGCTTGGCTATCCCGTAACGCTTGCTGCTCTTGCTGACGATGCAGGGTATCTTTGAGAATAAAAATCAGCATCAGGGTCAAGGGGACGGCAACCACTAAAAAGGGCAAGCTCATGGACAGCACGTGCGCCTGTAATTGCGGCTCAACATTGAGATATATGAAGGCAATACTCATGCCGTTCAGAAATAAACTGACGGGCAAAAAATAACTTAAAGTCAGCGAGAAGCGGGTTTTCACTAATGCACTCTTGCCTATTAAGCCTAATACCAGCGCCGCCAACATACTGAGCACACTAACTAGGCTATCGGAGTCGTTGAACCAGAGCTTAAATGCACCGGCCAGTACCAATGCCAAGCCACCGGATAACAGGCCGCCAAAGAGACCAGCAACAAAAATGATCGCATCGCCCACATCCAGTAATACGCCAGGGCCAATACTAAATGGCATCGACATACAGGCGATAGTAAGGATGCCAAACCAGGCCCCCACAGTGACAGGCAATAACCGCGGATAAGCCTGCATGTTTCGCATGTTTATGGTTAATAGCCAGCCTGATGCGAGGATCAACATAGCCTGTTCAATGATCGATATCAGCATAAATAATCGGCTACCAACTCATCACTCCGTAGGAGCTAGTTAAATAACAAAGTGAATAAAAAATTAACCATACAATCAGTGAGCCCATTCTATCACTGCCGTAACTCTTATATCCAGATGCAATAATAAAGTTAATTTTAATGCTTTTAATTTATTTATTACGCGTTTTACGCCTTCATGTTTACACCCTTTTCTCCTAGTTTTGGTGTTGTCGAGTTAGTTGTGGACTAGATATCAGCCCTTCAATACCTGCTTACCGAGCGGGTCGTAAAATGTCGTTTATACTTAGGCTGAGTTTACGCCTAGTTACACATATCTCACGACATATACCGCTGTATCTGGGAGCCAACATGACATGCGCGGTTTCTCTGCCGGCACTCAGAGCAATCAGCACATATAAGGGGAAATGCCATGTTTTTCAATCGAATTTGGGGCTTGTATACTCAACCTAAAATCCAATGGCACAGAGTAGACAGCCAGCACGATAGTTTAAATTACAGCTTGACGCACTTGGCCCTGATTGCACTCATACCCGCCATCAGCGCATACTTCTCTCTCGCCCATTTAGGCTGGAATCTAGGCAGTAACAGCAATGAGGCTATTTTCTTTTCGCCTGCTCAGGCGTTAGGGTTAGCCATTATTTTATATGTGGGGTTAGTCGCGGGCGTGTTCGCCCTTGCTTACCTCATTTTTTGGATGGCGCGTACCTTTGGCGCTAGCCCTAATTTTAGCCACAGCATCGAGTTGGCGGCTTATGCAGCAACACCCTTGTTTATGGCAGGATTAGTGCTCTTTTATCCCAAGCTAATTGTGGTGATGGTCGTGGGCCTAGCAGGACTTGCCTACTCCACTTATCTATTGCATTCAGGTATTCCTATCGTGATGCGCATCCCACCCGAGCGCGGTTTTATATATGCCATGTCAGTGATCACCGGAGCTTGGGTGCTGTTATTGTGTGCCATCGTCGCCGCCATCATGCTGTGGAGCTGGGGCTTTATGTACATGATGTAATAGATTTACTATCAGACATTAAAAAGGGGCCTAAATGGCCCCTTTATTTTAGCTAATCCATATTATATCTAGGCTTCGCCTTCATTATACATAGCCAAATGCGCGTCATCTTCGCACTCGGCCTGTTTAACGTTGTCATTACGCAGAGCATTTTGCTCATCTAAGTAAGCTTGATCCACATCTTTCGTCACATACTCACCGGTAAATACCGATGTTTCAAAATGACGTAATTCTGGATTAAAGTGGCGTACCGCATCTTCAAGATCTTCGAGCTCTTGAAAAATTAACCCATCCGCCCCAATTAATTGGCAAATTTCATCCACTTCACGACCATAGGCGATCAGCTCATTGACTGAGGGCATGTCGATGCCGTAGACGTTAGGAAAACGAATTTCCGGTGCTGCCGACGCAAAGTACACCTTTTTAGCCCCAGCTTCACGGGCCATTTTAATAATCTGCTCAGAGGTGGTGCCGCGCACTATGGAGTCATCCACCAACAGCACATTTTTTCCGAAAAATTCTGAGTGAATGGCGTTCAGCTTACGACGCACTGACTGCTGACGCTGATGTTGCCCGGGCATGATAAAGGTACGGCCAATATAGCGATTTTTCACAAATCCCTGACGATATGGCAGGTTGAGGTTATGAGCGATTTCAAGTGCGATATCACAAGAGGTTTCTGGGATCGGGATCACGACATCGATATCTAAATCTTCCCACTCTCGGGCGATTTTTGCACCTAGCTTTTGGCCCATACGCGCTCTAACCGCATACACAGAGACTTTATCGATAAAAGAATCGGGTCGCGCAAAATACACATATTCAAAAATACAAGACTGATGCTGAGGCTCCTCTGCACATTGCTGAGTAAACAGTTCACCTTGTTGAGTAATATAAATGGCTTCACCGGGTGCCACATCGCGGAGCAGACTAAAGCCCACCGCATTGAGCGCCACACTTTCTGACGCCACCATGTACTCAACGCCACCATGTTCACAGTCGCGTTTGCCCAAAGCTAGCGGGCGAATACCGTTCGGGTCGCGAAACGCCAGCATGCCGTGGCCAATAATGGCGGCCACCACCGCATAGGCACCACGCACTTTTTTATGCACAGCACTTACTGCAGCAAACACCTGCTCCGGTTCGAGGTGGAGATTTTGTGTTTGTTGGTCGAGCTCATGAGCGAGGACATTGAGCAAGACTTCAGAGTCTGAGCTGGTATTAATGTGGCGGCGCGCCACGCGAAGTTCTGCTTTCAATTCACTCGCATTGGTCAAGTTGCCATTGTGCGCCAAGGTAATGCCAAAGGGGGAGTTGACATAAAACGGCTGCGCTTGTGCCACGCTGCTGCTACCGGCAGTTGGATAACGGACGTGGCCAATACCCACGTTACCAATCAAGCGCTGCATGTGGCGCTCTTCAAACACTTCGCGCACCAAACCATTGGCTTTACGCTGACGCAATGTTTCACCATCGATAGTCACTATACCAGCGGCATCTTGGCCTCGGTGTTGCAACACGGTTAAGGCATCATAAAGCGCCTGATTTACTGGAGTCGTACCTTGAATACCGACAATCCCACACATGTATTCACTTCCTCAATTCATTATTGCTTGGGGGGTAAGAAGCTGGATGAATTTTGCACCAGGCTGAAGAACCACTGGATAACGATACCAAATTCTGGAATCAGCACAGATTGCTGCCACCACAACGCCTGGTTAAAACCGGTCATGGTATCGATAAAGAACAATAACGCGGCCACGATCAAGACCCCGCGCACGGCACCAAAACAGACGCCGAGCACCCGATCTGTGCCCGACAATCCCGTTTTATCGACCAACTGACTCACTATGTAATTAATGAGTGCGCCTAAGATGAGGGTTAGTATGAATAGAATGGCAATGGCGGTGCCGTTGCGGATCAAGGGATCTGTGATATCAAGCAGCGCGCTCAGATCAGTGTAGAAGTTGCTAGCAATGAAGAATGCCGCCAACCAAGTGGCCAGTGACATGGCTTCTTTGACGAATCCTCTGACTAAGCTTACGAGTGCTGACAGGGCAATAATACCCAGAATTACAAAGTCTATCCAAACCATCATCTGTTGCCGAGGACCTCGTTAAGGGGCTGTATTCTACCAAAGTAGAAACACAAAAAGCGAAATAAAAACCGATAAAGTTCATTCAACTTAAAACTATCTGGCAGGGCTAACCTGCTTGTCACGCCGACTTAAAAGTCGGTGGCAGCACATCTGTCCCAGAAGATCCCAATACAAAAAACGCCAGTCAAGGCCCGAAGACCTCACTGGCGATTAGTTATAAAGGTTTAAGTACTCACTTAACCGATAAACTGCAAACCGTCCATATAAGGCTGTAAAATTTCCGGCACCGCAATACGACCGTCGGCTTGCTGGTAATTCTCTAATACCGCAACCAGCGTCCGGCCCACAGCTAGACCTGAGCCATTGAGCGTATGTAACAGTTGTGGCTTGCCGTCAACGCCGCGCACACGTGCTTGCATACGGCGCGCTTGAAAATCCCCGCAATTAGAAACGGAAGATATTTCCCGATAGGTATCTTGCGCGGGTAACCAGACTTCTAAGTCATAGGTTTTAGTGGCACTAAAGCCCATGTCGCCGGTGCACAACGCCATCACGCGATACGGCAGTTTTAAGCCTTGTAGCACTTTTTCCGCATGATTGACCATTTCTTCTAAGGTGTCCCAAGAAGTCTCTGGGTGCACCAACTGCACCATTTCTACTTTGTCGAACTGGTGCATACGCACGAGTCCTCTGGTGTCACGGCCATAAGAGCCAGCCTCAGAGCGAAAGCACGGCGAATGGGCGGTTAATTTCAGCGGTAATTCATTGGCGTCGAAGATTTCATCGCGACCTATGTTAGTCAGCGGCACTTCAGAAGTTGGAATTAAGGAGAAACGACGCACCTTGCCTTCTTCATCGCCCTCGCCTTCGATGGCGGTATGGAATAAGTCGGCTGAAAATTTAGGCAACTGACCGGTGCCAAATAAACTGTCGCTATTTACTAAGTAAGGAACGTAGCATTCGGTGTAACCGTGCTCTTGGGTGTGTAAATCCAGCATATATTGCGCCAAGGCGCGGTGCATACGGGCAATTTGGCCTTGCATGATCACAAAGCGGGAGCCGGACACTTTAACCGCACCTTTAAAATCTAGGCCCGCCAGTGCTTCGCCAAGTGCCACGTGATCTTTTGGCTCAAAATCAAAGCTTGGCAATTCGCCCCACTGGCGCACTTCGACGTTTTGATCTTCATTTTTGCCGACTGGCACCGACTCATGAGGCAAGTTAGGAATGGCCGCGCTAAAGGCTTCAATATCATTAAGCAACTGATCAAGTTCGACCTTACAACCATCAAGCTCATCATTAATGCTGGATACTGCCGCCTTTAACGGGGCTATGTCTTCGCCATTACGCGCCGCCAAGCCGATGGCTTTAGAGCGGGCGTTACGATCGGCTTGTAACTCTTGGGTACGGGATTGCAAAGACTTGCGCTGTTCTTCAAGGGCATTAAACACAGAGATGTCGAGCGTATAGCCACGGCTTGCTAGCCGCGCTGCCGTGTCGGCGATGTCGCCGCGCAGGTATTTGGAATCCAGCATACGTTACCTTATTAAATGCGAGGGTGTGACAAAACAAATGAGTCCTGCCTGCACTGAAATTAAGTGCGTTAAATTGGCCTCAGTTTAACAGCCAGTTGCCTGCGATCCAACTAGGGTCTATTGCTCTTTAACCTGAGCCACCGACTTCTTGGTCAAGGTTATGCAAATAATCGAGTTTGGCTTTAATTTTTTGCTCAAATCCCCGCTCATTGGGCTGATAGTACTGCCGACCCGCTATCGCCTCGGGCAAATAGGTGGCACCTGCCGCATAGGCACCCGGCTCATGGTGGGCATAACGGTATTCGGCGCCGTGTCCGAGCTCTTTCATTAACTTAGTGGGCGCATTACGCAGATGCATGGGCACCTCATAATCGGGTAATTCCTTGGCGTCTTTTAACGCCTGATTCCAAGCGGTATAAACGGCATTACTCTTGGGCGCACAGGCTAAATAAATGATGGCTTGCGCAATGGCGCGCTCCCCTTCTGCCGGCCCCACCCGGGTAAAGCAATCCCAGGCCGACAGTGCCACGTCCATGGCTTTGGGATCCGCAAGGCCTATATCTTCTGAAGCAATGGCCAGCAAGCGGCGGGCAATATACAAAGGATCACAACCGGCACTCACCATGCGCGCATACCAATATAAGCCCGCATCGGGATTAGAGCCGCGAATCGACTTATGAATCGCCGATATTAAATCGTAATAGAGATCACCCTGATTATCGAAGCGCGCCAAACGCTCGCCGGTGACCTCCGCCAACAAACTCAAGTCAATAACACATTGACCGTCTGCTGCTACCGCCATATCGGATAGCAGCTCGAGATAGTTAAGTGCCTTGCGGCCATCGCCATCCACCAATTGTGCCAAGGCACTTTTTACGCCTTCAGCCAGTACGATATTACGCTCTGCCAGCACAGCATCATCTATTAACGCTTGCGCTATCATTTGCTCGATAGCCACAGGCTCAAGGCGCTTTAATAAATAGACTCGAGCCCGGGATAACAAGGCGTTATTGAGTTCAAAAGAAGGGTTTTCGGTAGTGGCGCCAATAAAGGTGACGGTGCCATCTTCAATGTGTGGCAAAAATGCATCTTGCTGAGATTTATTAAAGCGGTGCACTTCGTCGACAAACAATATAGTGCGCCGACCGGCTAATTTATGTTCACGGGCACGTTCGATGGCGGCACGAATTTCTTTTACGCCCGAGGTCACCGCCGAAACGCGCTCCACCTCAGCATCGCAATAACGTGCGATTAACTCAGCCAAGGTGGTCTTGCCTGTGCCAGGCGGCCCCCATAGGATCATGGAATGACAATGCCCTGCCTCTAATGCACGGCGCAGCGGTTTATCTGGGCCTAAAATATGGTCTTGCCCCAAGTAGTGATCCAGCCGTTGTGGGCGCCTGCGGGCAGCTAACGGGCGAAAATCATCTTGTTCAAAATCCAGACTCAAGGTGCTCATATTATTTGTTCCTCGCTGACAACAGGCAGCTCCACGTAAGCATTATCAGGCCAGTTTTACTTGACCACTACAAGCGGCTTTGAATGAAAGAGCCAAATCCAGCAGCTTATAGCCTGGCAATAAAATAACGACAAAAAAATACCGAGCCAAATGAGCTCGGTATTTTGCTTGTAGCTTAAGGCTTAAGCCGTTCTGTTAACGCTGATCATCAATCATAACGCCCTTAGGCGGCGTAAAGGTAAAGCTGGTTTTGCTCACCTTAGGATTGGTATTTACATTTTTTAAAGTGAAGTCACTGCGCTGGCCGCCCGACTCCAATACACTAAAACGCTCGATGCGATTTTTCGCGTCAAAGCGCAGACTAAATTGACTAATGAGCTCGCTGGCGTCTTTACTGGCCACTATATAGTCAGCGCCTTTACGGGTGACGTCGTAATCTTGCCAGCGTTTGCCATCGCGACCCGCAATCAATAGAAAAGGCGTGTTTTTAATGGCTTGTTCCAAGGGCGCTATGGTCACCTGCTCCACGAAAGGGTCATACATCCATACGCTCTTGCCATTGGAGACAATTAGACTTTCGTCCGGCGACACTGTATGCCAGCGGAACTGATCGGGGCGCGCCAGTTGCATGGTGCCCTTTGCGGTTTGCATCGGCTGACCTTGTTCATCAAACACCTGCTGGCTAAAATCCGCAGTAAACTGGTCAAAGCTGGCCAACTTTTGTTGTAAATCGGATCTCGCATCGGCCAGTGCCACTGCACTCACCGACCAAAT
>JAHLFI010000065.1 GCA_018883865.1 Candidatus Oceanisphaera merdipullorum | reverse complement strand
AAGTTATAACCAAATGCACACTGCTGACGCCGTTTAAATATATTAACTATAAAAATCAGGACGTCACATTTCGACACGTAAGGGAATCACGAATGAAGCAAATTAGTAAGCGCATTTTAACCGTTTCTGCTCTGGCCATGGCCGTAGCTGCTCCTCATGTTAGCGCGGCTAACTGGTCTGATACTTTTGTTGGCTATCGCTATGGTTCTAATTTTGATGAGCCAGGTAATCCAGAAAAAATTAAGAAAAACATTTTAAGTTTCACTCACGCAAGCGGCTATGACTACGGTCAAAACTTTTTCAACTTAGATTTGCTGCAGTCTAATAGCAAAGACCCTGCGAATGATAATGGTATTAATGATAATAAGGGCGCATTGGAAGCTTATGTGACTTATCGTCATCAGCTTCTTTTAGGCAAAGTGTTTAATCAAGACTTTAGCTTTGGCCCCGTAAAAGAAGTGGCGTTAACTGCTGGTTTTGATGCGAATACTAAGAACACCACATTTGCTCCGCGTAAGAAGTTGTTAGTCGTGGGGCCTACGCTGAAGTTTGATGTGCCAAAAGGTTTCTTGGACTTTTCAGTACTGTACTCTCACGAGACTAATCACAACGGCTTTAAGCCTGCGGGCCAAAGAGACGTTACCTTTAATGATTACACTATCTTTAACCTGACTTGGGGCCTGCCGTTTAACGTGGGCGTAGTGCCGATGAAGTTCCAAGGTTTCGGCAACTACATTACGCCTAAGGGTCAAGGCACTACCGATGAAAAATTGGTACGTACTTCTGTGATGGTCGATGTTGGTCAATTGGCATTCAACAAAGAAAACACCGTTTGGGTTGGTGTGGGCTATGAATACTGGCGTAACAAGTTCGGCAACCAAGATGGATGGGGTACTGATACTGATGCCCTCACTGCCAACGTAGAATGGCACTTCTAAGTTAACAGCTACTAACTGACATCTCAGTTAGTCATAAAAAAGAGCGCTTAGGCGCTCTTTTTGTATTTATGCTCAGTCGTGGTTGCTTATAGCAGGACTTAAGAAGACTCTTTAGTGCAACTTTCTGCGCTCGGGCTCACCGAGCTTGTGTTTATTGTGCTTGGCTCAGCTGCATTTACGGCTTCTTTTTCCACACTGACTTTAGGCATCTTAGGGCCAAAAGGGTAGCGCCTATGGGTGAAAATATAATGATAAACACTGGCAAAGCCGACCATAAACAAGGTGCCAAATAGCGTGGGTAAGATAAAATCCAGCGGCACTAATTCAGGGTCCGCCAAATAAATCAAAATGGGATTGGCACCTGCGGGTGGATGCAGGGTGTCGGTTAATACCATTAAGGTAAAACTTAAGCCAAAGCAGACGGCCAGGCCAATCATGGGATCGGGAATAAATTTGAGGCCAATAATAGACAGAACTGTAGTGAGCAGATGCCCTAAAATGACGTGTTTAGGCCGAGATAGTGGCGCTGAGGGTAACAGCAGCAACAGCACTAGGGTGGCGCCTAATGGGGCGCTGAGCACCATAAAATGGGTCCAGTCTTTCAAATAGCTCAGTACTATCACAGCTGTAAACGCGGCTAGACCGGCGAGAGTGGCGTCACGCAGTCGGTGTTTTAGGAACATATTACCTCAATAAAAAAGAAGAGTGATGTGCGGCAGTTGAATGCATCTTGAGTTAAAAGTGTATTCAAAATACCTATAAAATAAAAGTCGAGTTTGTCGCTCTAGCGTTATTAATTAGTGCTGACGATGATAGGGCTGTTTGCACAGCGTTGGCTAAAGGATAGCCATTTCAGCCAGATGTAGGCTATAGAGTGGCGTAGCAATGGCTGATTTATTAGCTGGGGCTTTAAGTCTTGTGCATATTTTTTGTTTAAAAATGATACGTTTAACGAATGAATGCTAAATTTTTCGTAAAATTGCTGCATTAGTCAGCAGTTGCACATGTTTGCTATTTACAGCGGCCATATGTGTCCGTATTATGCATCTCGTTCGGAGGGGTGGCAGAGTGGTTGAATGCACCGGTCTTGAAAACCGGCATGGGTTTATAGCCCATCCAGGGTTCAAATCCCTGCTCCTCCGCCATAAAAAACAAAAAAGGTCTTGCTGCAAAGCAAGGCCTTTTTTGTTTTGGTGGCGTGGAGGTAGTGGTAAGAGTGAAGCGGACGAGATAAGCCAACGCAAACGCATCACTCCTACACGTTTTTCGCAGCGAAAAACCCTTACTGTTTTTGGTCGGCAGCACAGACGAGAACGCCGCTTAAGCTTATATCTGTGACATAGAGTAAGCGGCGTTCTCGTTATATCAACAGCGATTCTCGAACTAGCGGGCTGTGATAGCCGTTATCATGCGCTCCAGTGCTTCTTCTAACATGGCGCGAGTGCAACCAAAATTAAGGCGGATAAAGTCACTGCCACCAAACTGGCCGCCAGCAGACACGCCCACGCCAGCTTGTTCAAAGAAGCCTATCGGGTCTTCAAGATCCAATGCACTAATATCAATCCATGCCAGATAGGTGGCTTCAGGTGACAGCACCTTGACGCCTGGCACCTGATTGAGTCGCGCCACTAGCAAGTCGCGGTTTTCTCGCAAATAGTCCAACTGAGCGCTCAACCAATCGTCACCATCTTGATAAGCGGCTTCGGCGGCTACAAATCCCAATAAGTTGACATCGGCCATAATGCCGCGTGCGGCGCGGGTGAAGCGATTACGCAGCTCGGCATTAGGAATAATGGCGAAGGAGCAGCATAGGCCGGCGATATTAAAGGTCTTACTTGGCGCCATTAATACGATACTGCGATTAGCCGCATCTTCATTTAAGGCCGCATAGGGAATGTGCGCCTTGCCCTTATCGAGCAATAAGTCACAGTGAATTTCATCGGAGCAAACAATCACATTATGACGTGCAGCTATCTCATTGATGGCTAATAATTCGGTCTCGGTATAAATGGTGCCACCAGGATTGTGAGGGTTACACAATAAGAACAAATCGCTGTGTTTGGCTTGTTCTTCTAGCTGTTCTAAATCCAACAGCCAACGGCCATTTACTTCTACCATGTCTACATAGGCGGCCTTACGTCCATGAAAACCCGGTGCGTGCAAAAACGGATAATAAATCGGTTTGACGGTAATAATGTTGCCGTTAGGCTCACTAAAAGTCTCGCAGGCAAGATTGAGTGCTGGCACTACGCCTGGCATATAAACCAGCCACTCGGCGTCAATCTGCCAGTTATAGCGGTCTTGCATACGCTTGATAATAAGCTCGGTTAATTCGTTGCTTGGGCGACTATAGCCAAAGATGCCATGTTCAACGCGCTCAGCTAGGGCCTTAATCACGGCGGGTGGGGCTTTAAACTCGGTATCTGCGACCCACATGGGTAAAATGTCGGTGCCTTCGTATTTAAGCCACTTTAAGGCGCGAGTCGGGCGGCGGTCTATCTGCTGATCAAAATCAAACATTGGCTCTCTTAACATGGGCTCTCTCAAGATAAGGGTTACTTGGCAAGGGGAAGGGCTTCAGCATAAGGAAGCCATAGGCCGCTGGCAAGACCGAGTCTTAGCTTAGGCTGTGTCTTTGGCAAAGCGAGTGATGAGCTTAGACCGGCGTATAATGCTGGCGGATCAAACTTAATAGCAGGCTAGCCGCCGGTCCTGGTGGGCTGGGATGGGGTAAGATCAGATGCGTAAAACGCTTACGCAAGGCTTGGTTGGCCATCGGCAAACGCACCAGTAGCTGGGCGTCTAATAAGGGGGTTACTACTTCCAACGGCAACCAGGCAAAGCCCACACCGCGGCGTAGTAAAGATAAAGTATCGTGTAAGTGATTAATGACCCAGCGTTGCTGGGCGCACTCCCAGCCAAGTTCGGTATCTTTTCCTTCCGCCAGCACTAACTCCAACTCAGTCTCTAAGTCATAAGCGGTGACGTCTTTGAGCGCAGTTAAAGGGTGGTCAGGCGCGCATACGGGCACGTAGACGGTAGTGACTAAGGGTAAGCACGTGACCCCGGCAAAGGTCTGGCTGGCAAACACAATGTCGGCGGCTTGTTTGCTGATCACGGTTTGGCATCCGGCAGGTTGAGCTTCAATTAAGTGAATGCGACAACCCCGCGCGCGTAATGAGAAATCGCTTAAGGCTTGGTATAAGGGTTGGCGCGGTAACGAGGCCTCTACCACTATGCGCAGTAATGACTCCCAGCCGCTGGCCAACACATCAGCAAGTAGTTCTAGTTCTTCAATGCCTTGGGTTAACTGGCGAGAGCGGCGTAAAAACACCTCGCCTTCAGGGGTCAGATAGGCTTTACGGCCTTTGACTTCGAGCAGGGCAATGCCTAAACCTTGCTGCAACTTAGCAACAGCATGATTCAGCGAAGACTGACTTTTATTTAGTACCTCGCCAGCTTGGGCGTAGCCGTCGTTATCGACTACTGCTTGAAAAATACGCCATTGCTCCAGAGTACTCTTAGGGCGATACATGCGGTCTCCTTGTAAAGGGTGACGTGCACCCTTGCTCAATCCGTGAGCCATTAGGGTAAGGTTATCTTTCCCTAAATGTGACCTTGATTTGTTACCAAGGGCCTCAAACGAAAGGCCCCCGTATTCGGTGTTACTGAATAGGCGCTAGCTTGTACGCTGCACTTTATCGGGTTGCGCATCTAGGGATTGGCCGTTAATGGTCAGGCTGTCTTTACCCATCAAATACAGATACAGCGGCATTATGTCGGCGGGAGTGCGCAAGCTGCTCGGCTCTTCACCCGGATAGGCACGTGATCGCATATCGGTGCGGGTGGCACCGGGATTAATGCAGTTAACCCGAACCCCGCTGTTGCTCAATTCATCGGCCAGCACTTGCATCATGCCCTCGGTCGCAAACTTAGAAATGGCATAGCTACCCCAATAGGCGCGGCCTTTCTTACCCACACCAGAGCTGGTGTAGATAATAGATGACTCGGGCGTGGCTTTTAACAGTGGCAGCAAGGCTTGGGTCAGTAAAAACTGCGACTTCAGGTTGACCTGCATCACCTTATCCCACTGATCTTCACCGATCATTTCAAAGGGGCCCAACACGCTCAGATGGCTGGCATTAAATAACACCCCATCTAAGCGACCAAACTGTTGTTTAAGTGTCTCGCTCAAGTCTTGATAATGGGCCTTAGTGGCACCGTTTAAATCGAGCGGAATAATGGCCGGCTCTGGGCTGCCTTGGGCGAGTAACTCATCGTACACAGCTTCCAGCTTCTTCACGGTTTTGCCGAGCAAGATGACGGTCGCACCGTGGGCACCATAATGAAGCGCCGCTTGGCGGCCAATGCCATCGCCGGCGCCGGTAATTAAAATCACTTTTTCTGCCAGTAAATCGGGGGCTGCATGATAATCGAGCATCTGGGCTGGGTTCTCTTAAGTAAATAAGTAACAGTTAAAAAGATAATAGTGGGATCAAACCAGACTCTGGGCTGGGATACTAGTACTAAGCGCTAAAAATACTGGGCTAAGGTGTTGCTGTACAAGCGAAAGCGCCTTTAGCATCACAGGAAACAAAATGACGGTTGGTGTTCTAGCTCAAGGCTTTTACAATAGCGACTTTAGGCTTTGTGCCGGTTTCAAGGATACCTCATGTTAGATTTTTTTTACCAGTATGGTCTGTTTGCCGCTAAAGCCCTGACTTGGGTGTTAGCGATAGGGTTTGTCATTGCGCTAATTACCAATGCCGCCACTCGGCCAAAGAAGGGGGCAAATCGTCTGAATTTAGAAGATGTGAGTGCAGACTTACGCCAGCAACAACAGCAATTAGAAATGGCTTGTGCGCTCAACGATGCCGAGCGCAAACAATTAAAACAGCAATTTAAAGCCGCGGCTAAGGTCGACAAGAAAGCCCAAGACGACAGGTCGCGCCTTTATGTACTGGATTTTAATGGCAGCATGGACGCTCATGAAGTGAGTGGCTTAAGCCGTGAAATTACCGGTTTACTGCAATTGGCCAAGGCGGGCGATGAAGTTTTGGTGCGCTTAGAGTCCGGCGGTGGTGTGGTGCACGGCTATGGTTTAGGTGCCGCCGAATTAGCGCGCATTAAAGCCCATGGTCTTAAGTTGACGGTGGCAGTGGATAAAGTGGCAGCCAGTGGCGGCTACATGATGGCCTGTGTGGCAGAGCGCATTATTGCCGCGCCTTTTGCTATCGTCGGCTCCATCGGCGTGGTGGCGCAAATGCCTAACTTTAATAAATTTCTGAAAAATAAAGACATAGATGTGGAGTTGCACACCGCTGGCGCCTACAAGCGTACCTTAACGTTGTTCGGTGAAAACGACGATGTGGGTCGCGCTAAGTTTCAACAAGAGTTGGAAGTGATCCACCATAGGTTTAAAGACTTTATTGCACAAAATCGCCCGGCTTTGGCGCTGGAAAAAGTGGCCACCGGTGAGCACTGGTTGGGCACAGATGCATTGGAGTTGGGCTTAGTGGATGAATTATCGACTAGCAGTGAATACTTATTAAGCCAGAGCGCACTTAAACGGGTGATCCGCCTGCATTATCAGCCTAAGAAAAACCTCAAAGACAAGCTCAGTCAAGCCGTCGAATTAGGCATCAGTCGTGCGGTACTCAAATTTATCTCAGCGGCACAACGCCCGTTTAGTTAAGCCCCTCGGGCAATCGTAAGCTGAGAGCGGGAAGAAAGACCTTAACTTTGTTGTGCTTTGGTCTTTGCTTGCGGCTTTCAGTGATCAGTTAGCGCTGAAACTCATATACGTAGCCTAAGTCTAAAATTTGGCTTAGCTCATCCAGTGCACTGCGCGACTCACGTAACAAATCAGGGTCGCGTAAGTCACTCACGATCAATCGATCTCGATAGTGTCGCTCCACCCAAGTGTTGAGTCGGGTAAAGAGCGCGTCATTCAGTAAGCAAGCCTGATTTGTGGCGGCCAACTCGGCTTGATTTAACGCTACCCGCAAGCGTAAGCAGGCAGGACCGCCGCCATTGCGCATACTCTGTTTTACATCAATATAATGTACCGCTTGAATCGGCGTGTTGAGGCTGATTAATCGGTCTAAATAGGCCTTAACGCTTGGGGTGTTCGCGCATTCTAAAGGCGCAATAATCGCCATGTTTCCGGCAGCTAACGTCACTATTTGAGTATTAAATAAGTAGCTGCTGATGGCGTCCGCTAATGGCACCTCAGCTTCAGTGACCGCAATAAAATGGAACTCAACCTTGGGCAATTTAGCCCTGATCTCGGCCAAAACGGTCGGTGTATTTAAAAATGCCGACTCATGAAAGAACAGCACATTTTGGTTGCCTACCGCAATCACGTCGTTATGAAACACGCCTTGGTCGATGACATGCGGGTTTTGGGCAATAAACAGCGTGTTGTGCTCGCGCAAACCGTGCAACCGAGCGACGGCGCGTGAGGCTTCCAGTGTTTGGCGGGCCGGATAGCGTTGTGGTGCGGGTAGATGCGCATTAAAGGCGCTGCGACCATAAACAAACAACTCAAGTCCGGGTTCATGATAATCAATACACAAACGGGTGTGGTTGGCCGCACCTTCATCGCCAAAGGCGTCTTGACTGGGTAAAGCTGCGTGATGGCAGAAATAATTGTCATCATTAAACACCCTACTCAAGATGCGGCCTGTAACCTCATGCTCGATGGCGCGATGAAACTTATTATTTAAGTTCGCGGGCGTAATGTGCACGCGTTTATCTTGGGTGTCGGCGCTGGGCGATACGGTAGCCGCATTGGCGGTCCACATGCTGGAGGCGGAGCAGACGGCGGCTAATAATATCGGGTCGGTGCGATAGGTTTTTTCTAACACTTGGGCGTCGTTGCCACTAAAGCCCAGTCGGCGCAAGGTGTGCACATCGGGGCGTTTTTGAGGGGCTAATACCCCTTGAGGCAAGCCGAGATCGCTTAAGGTTTTCATCTTTTGTAAACCTTGTAGTGCGGCTTGTTTGGGATTCGAACTCGCTTGTGCGCTACCTTGTGAGGCGGTATTGCCATAAGACAGGCCGGCGTAGTTGTGAGTGGGGCCGACTAAGCCATCAAAGTTGACCTCAAATGACTGTGCTGGGTGCGAGTGCTGCGCCATAGTTTGGCTCCTTAGATTGCTGCGTGCGTAATGCTTAATGCGCGCTGAAGATGGCGGCTTTTTACTTTTGCGCCATTATAGGTGGCTTTCTGTGTGAGTTGTAACTTAACATTAACAGCAATCTTGGGTGTAAGCGCGCACCAGCAAAGCTAGAGCAGGTTTGCGCGAAACTTAAGTAAACATAAGTAAACATAAGTAAAACATAACTAAAACAATGCCTAAAAAGCAGTCGAACAGTCAGCCTAGCTAAAAAAGCGGTTGATTCCTGTTAGTATCAAGGTGTTAATAAGACCATATAAATTCGATTCATTTTCTGCGCGCAAGTTTGCATTCCACGGCATTTTCACTTATACAGCCGTCATCACCTTGCCGCCGGACCCCAGCTTGGGGCCAGACCTGAAGGATAGAAACGCGCTTTATGAGTAAATCGCTGGTAATAGTGGAATCGCCTGCTAAGGCAAAAACCATCAATAAATATCTGGGCAAAGACTTTATCGTTAAGTCCAGCATCGGTCACGTGCGTGACTTGCCGACTTCAGGCTCGGCCATCGCTAAAAAAGCGCCGGCTAAAAAGACCGACACTAAAACGCTGACCCCAGAACAAAAAGCCAAATTGAAGGCGCAAAAAGATCAAAAGGCCTTGATTGCGCGCATGGGCATAGATCCCAACAACAACTGGCAGGCAAATTATCAAATTTTGCCAGGCAAAGAGAAGGTGGTTACCGAATTACAAGCGCTGGCCGAAAAAGCCGATATCATCTATCTCGCAACGGATTTGGACCGCGAAGGGGAAGCCATTGCTTGGCACCTTAAAGAGCTGATCGGCGGTGACGATTCGCGCTTTAAGCGGGTAGTATTTAACGAAATCACTAAATCGGCCATTCAAGAGGCCTTTAGCCAGCCTTCTGAGCTCAACCAGTTTCGCGTGGATGCCCAACAAGCACGCCGCTTTTTAGATCGCGTAGTTGGCTACATGGTGTCGCCGCTGTTGTGGAAAAAAGTGGCCCGTGGCTTGTCTGCAGGCCGCGTGCAGTCGGTGGCGGTACGCTTGCTGGTAGAAAAAGAGCGCGAAATTAAAGCCTTCGTGCCGGAAGAATATTGGGATATTCAAGCCGAGCTCAGCAATTCCGATAAGCTAGCGCTGTCTATGGCGGTGGCGAAATTTAAAGGCAAAGAATTTAAGCCCGATAATGAAACCGACGCCATGGCGGCGGTGGCCAGTCTCAAGGCCGCGACCTATGAGGTGGTGTCACGGGATGACAAGCCCACGCAAAGCAAGCCTTCTGCCCCCTTTATTACCTCTACCTTACAACAGGCGGCCAGTACGCGCTTAAGTTTTGGCGTGAAACGCACCATGATGTTGGCCCAGCGCTTGTATGAAGCCGGCTACATTACCTATATGCGTACCGACTCGACTAACTTAAGCCAAGAAGCGGTGGCCAGCGCACGGGAGTTTATTGAGCAGCAGTATGGTGCTAATTACCTGCCAGAAAATCCGATTGTCTACAGCGCCAAGGCCAATGCGCAAGAAGCGCACGAAGCCATTCGTCCATCGGACGTGGCGTTAACGGCAGAAAACCTAGATGGTATGGAAGCCGACGCTAAGCGTCTATACGACTTGATTTGGCGCCAATTTTTGGCTTGCCAGATGATGCCGGCGTTATATGACAGCACCACCATCACGGTGCGTGCCGGTGACTACGACTTAAAAGCCCGTGGTCGCATCTTGCGCTTTGCCGGTTGGACCAAGGTGCAAGAAGCCGCCAAGGGCCGTAAAGGCGAAGATACCGTATTACCGGCGGTGCAAGCGGGCGAGACGCTTAAGCTTGAGCAGCTGGATCCTAAACAACACTTTACCAAGCCACCGGCACGCTTTAGTGAAGCCGCCTTGGTACGTGAGTTGGAAAAACGTGGCATAGGTCGACCTTCTACTTATGCGGCGATTATTTCCACCATTCAAGACCGAGGCTACGTAAAAGTAGAAAGCCGTCGTTTCTATGCGGAAAAAATGGGCGAAATTGTCGCCGATCGTCTGCAAGAAAGTTTTGCCGAGCTGATGAACTACGACTTCACCGCGCAAATGGAAAGTAAGCTTGATGAAATTGCCGAGGGTCAGCTGAACTGGACCACGGTACTGGACGCCTTTTACGCCGAGTTTAGTGAAGAGCTAAGCAAGGCCGAGCGCCCCGCCGAAGAAGGCGGCATGCGTGCTAATGAAATGGTGCTCACCGACATTAAATGCCCCACCTGCGGCCGAGAAATGGGCATACGCACCGCCAGCACAGGTGTGTTTTTGGGCTGTTCTGGCTATGCCTTGCCGCCAAAAGAGCGCTGTAAGCAAACCATTAACTTAGTACCCGGTGATGAGTTTGTGCTGGCCAACGACGAAGAAGCAGAGACAGATGCTTTGCGCGCCAAGCATCGCTGTGAGAAGTGTGGCACCGCCATGGATGCTTACTTTATCGATGAGAAACGCAAGCTTCACGTCTGCGGTCAAAACCCAGACTGCGATGGCTATGAGCTAGAAGAAGGGCAATTTAAGCTCAAAGGCTACGATGGCCCCGTGATCGAGTGCGACCGTTGTAGTGCCGAAATGCAGCTGAAAAATGGCCGCTTCGGCAAGTACATGGCCTGTACTAACGAAGAGTGTAAAAATACCCGTAAGATCTTAAAAAATGGCGATGTAGCACCGCCCAAAGAAGATCCGGTGCATTTACCCGAACTGCCTTGTACTCAGTCTGATGCCTACTTTGTGTTACGCGATGGCGCATCCGGTATTTTTATGGCGGCCAGCAATTTTCCAAAGTCGCGCGAAACCCGTGCGCCCTTAGTGGAAGAGCTGGTGCAATTTAAAGACCGACTGTCACCCAAATTTTTGTATCTGACCGAGGCGCCGACCCAAGATCCGGACGGTAACAAAGCCGTGGTGCGTTATAGCCGCAAGAATAAAGAGCAGTACGTGATGACCGAAATTGAGAAAAAAGCCACCGGCTGGACCGCGCATTATGTGAACGGCAAGTGGGTGCAAGCTCAGAAAGGTAAGAAATAAGCATTGAGCTGAGTTAAGTCAGCTAAGGTAAAAAGGCCAGCACTCAGTGCTGGCCTTTTTTATTATCGGCCTCTCGCAGGAGCTGAATATGGATATTCAAGAGCTAAAACCGGGTATGCAATGCCACACCACTCTAGGATCCGGCTATGTACTGGAGGTAGATGTACCTAATCACCAGTTGTTGTTACAGGGCGAAGATGAGCTGCAGCCTTTTTATGTTCATATCAGTGAAGTGCTAACAGAAGGGCTAAGCTAGTCGGTTAAGCCAATGTGGTGAGACAAAAATGCTGAGGAAAAAGGCCGTTATTGGATGATAACGGCCTTTTACTATACGACTAGCGTGAGCTGTTGCGCAGAACTAACTAAGCAGGCAACAACTCTTGATGCAAGGTGTTCACCACGCGGTCTGAGTCTGCTTCGGGTACCAAGAAACACAGGTTATGCGAGCTGGCGCCGTAGCAGATCATGCGCACGTTGACGTCAGATAAGGCTTTAAATACCTGAGTACCGGTGCCGCTAACTTCGCTCATGCGATTGCCAATCAGGGCTATCAGCGCCAAGTCGTGCTCTACCTGCAAATGACAATGCTTGCCGAGTTCTTCGCGCACTTCGTCCGTTAACAGCTCGGCACCTGAATCTAGCGTGAGTGATACGCTGATCACCGAGGTGGTGATCAGATCCACGGAGATTTTATGCTTGGCCAAGATACCAAATACTTCCGCCAAGAAGCCGTGCACCTGAAACATGCTCTGGTTGGTGAGAGTGAGTAACACTTGGTTGCGGCGCAGGGCGATGGCGCGAAACAGCGGTTGGCTGTCGGTTTCATTGCGGATCCAGGTGCCGCCGGCTTCTGGTGTACGGCTGGAGCCAACAAACACCGGAATTTGCTTACGCACCGCCGGCTGCAAGGTCGCAGGGTGCAATACCTTGGCGCCAAAGGTGGCCATCTCCGAGGCTTCGCTGAAGGTGATCTCGCTAATTGGGCGCGCTGTGGTCACTAAGCGCGGATCCGTGGTGTAAATGCCCGGCACGTCGGTCCAAATTTGCACGGCCACCGCATCGAGCGCTTCTGCCAACAGGGCGGCGGAAAAATCACTGCCGCCGCGGCCAAGCGTGGTGGTGCGGCCATCTTTGGCTGCACCGATAAAACCTTGGGTCACTACCAACTGATTGGCGCACAAAGGGCGCAATTCTTTTTCGACTTCTGCCTGTAAATTGCCTAAGTCTGGGGTAGCGCGACTGAAGCGATCATCGGTGCGCATCACTTTGCGCACATCAAACCATACCGCAGGGGTGCCACGGCTGCGCAACAGCTCCACAAACAAGCGCGTCGACATCAACTCACCCTGAGCCACGATTTCATCGTGTAACGCCTTAGTAGGGCTAATTGCGGCGCTGTCAGACAACTCTTTGATATGCACTAAGATGTCTTCGATGTGACGGGTCAGCATTTCCGGTTTATCTAGGCTGTTGAGAATGCCTTGCTGAATGTCGCTGAGTTGCTTTAACAAGGCGGTGCGCGCCTCGGACAGCTGCTCGCCGGAGGCCAGCGCCACCAGAATATTGGTCACGCCTGAGCTGGCGCTTAATACGGCCACGCGGGTGTCGGGGTTTTGTTCAAGAATGAGGGCACAACGACTCATGGCTTCGGCGTCTATGACGCTGGTACCACCAAATTTAGCAACGGTTAACTGACTCAACTGCAGCTCCTTGAATAGGTGCAAATTAAAAGTAATGGGAAACGGCTGCAGAGACGGGAAAGGTCACTTAGAAGCACGCCAGCCCTTGGTTAGGCGACAGCCTGAAGGATTCAGCCCTCATGGCCGAGGAGCGCAAGCTGTCCCTTGAGCTCCTCTCGGCGTTATCTCCCCTGGCCGAGCATGATGGGAGTGGCAGCTCCTAGCTTCGGTTGCCTGAATAACGCACCTCTTCTGCCCGAAAATCGGGCCACACATCTTTACTAGCTAGTGCTCTATTGTCAACTGATGAAAGACTCAGATTACGTCTTTCATCATGATTTTGGAGCGCCGCTGATAGTTATACAGCGCTTGCTTGCCCATGGGCAACGCGCTCACGTCCACCGGCTCAAAGCCGCGCTCTCTAAACCAATGAATGGAGCGGGTGGTTAAGATAAACAGTCGGCTTATGCCGCGCTTCTTCGCCTGCTCTTCTACCTTAAGCAGCAACATGTCGCCGCGGCTGCCCCGACGGTAGTCTGGGTGTATGGCCACACAGGCCATTTCCGCCATGGCTTCTTCTGGGAAGGGATACAAGGCGGCGCAGCCGATAATGGCTCCGTCTTTTTCGATGATAGTGAACTGATCTATCTCCATCTCTAGCTGCTCACGGGAGCGGCGCACCAAGACGCCTTCCTCTTCGAGCGGACGGATAAGATCCAAGATGCCGCCTATGTCGTCGATGCGTGCCTGACGGGCCTGCTCGGCACTTAAACTCACAAGTTGTGTGCCTAAGCCGTCGCGGGTGAACAACTCTTGAATAAGCGCGCCATCTTCTATGTAACTGACAAGATGGCTGCGTGGCACGCCGGCGCGGCAGCTGGAAATGGCGGCGCGCAGGTAACGGGCGGTGCCGGACAAGGTTTCGCCCTCAGCCAGCAACTTTTGCAAATGTTCTTCGGCTTGTTCAGGGAACAGCTCAGGAATGGCGACGCCATCTTCATTGAGCACACCGAGCTGAGAGCAAAAACCAATTAGCTTAGTGGCTTTTAGCTCTATGGCGAGGCGGCGCGCTAATTCTTCAGAAGATAAATTAAAACTTTCACCTGTGACTGAGAAGCCAATGGGCGAGATAAGCACGGTGGCGCCGTTCACTAATTGGTGATTGATGGTGTCGGTGTGAATACGGCGTACGCGTCCTGAGTGCTGATAGTCGACGCCGTCGTCCACGCCCAAGGGTTGGGCGGTAACAAAGTTGCCGGTTACCACGTTGATGCGGGCATTTTGCATCGGAGTGTTAATCAGACCCATGGATAAGCGGGCCATGATGTCCATCTGCAGGCCACCACAGATATCTTTGATGATGCGAAAGCTGTGCTCATCGGTGACGCGGGTGTGTTTATGAAACACATTATCTAATTTGGCTTCCGCTAGGCCACGGTCAATTTGCGGACGGGCGCCAAACACTATCACTAAGCGAATGCCAAGGCTGGTCAAGAGCGCTATGTCGCTGATGATATTGGGGAAGTTTTCTTGATCTATGGCTTCGCCGCCCAACATAACCACGAAAGTAGAGCCTCTATGTAAATTCACATAGGGGCTAGATTGGCGAAACGCTTTTACTAATGCTGCATC
>JAHLFI010000064.1 GCA_018883865.1 Candidatus Oceanisphaera merdipullorum | reverse complement strand
ACACCGGTAGACGAAGCGCGCTGGGGCTTTGCCGTCATAGAAAACAGCCTGTGGCCCGCACTGCCACAGTTTATGCGCCAGCTCGACAGTCAACTGCAATCCCAGCTCGGCGTACGTTTGCCACTGGATGCAGCGCCGGTGCGTTTTACCTCTTGGATGGGCGGCGACCGCGACGGCAACCCGTTCGTCACCGCCAAGGTCACAGATGAAGTGCTGTTACTGGGCCGTTGGGTGGCCAGCTCACTGTTACTTAACGACCTGCAAGAGCTGGTCTCTGAACTGTCGATGTCTGAAGCCAACGAAGAGCTGCTTACTGCGACTCAGTCGTTGCCGCAAGCGCGGGGCGAAAGCAATGAACCCTATCGCGCCTTGCTGCGTACGGTGCGCGAAGACTTACGCGAAACCCTGCTGTATCTGAATGCCCAGGTACAAGGCCAAAGCACAGATGCCCGCGATCTCATCACTAGCACCGAGCAACTGCGCCAACCGCTGGAGCTTTGCTATCGCTCACTGCAAGACTGCGGCTTGGGCAAGATTGCCGACGGCCTCTTGTTAGACGTGATCCGTAAAGTGGCCTGCTTTGGTATTCACCTCTTAAAACTGGACATTCGTCAAGATGGCGCACGCCAAACCCAAGCCTTGGCCGAGATCACTCGCTATTTAGGCTTAGGCGATTACGCAGAGTGGAGCGAGGCCGACAGACAAGCCTTCTTGCTTAACGAGCTCAATTCCCGTCGACCTCTTTTGCCTCGTCAAGGATCAGCAAGCCAATGGCAGCCCAGCGCCGACACCCAAGAGGTGTTAGATACCTGCCAAGTGATCGCTCGGCATCCACAAGACGCCTTCGGTATTTACATTATCTCCATGGCCGGCGCACCGTCGGACGTGCTGGCAGTCCAACTGCTGCTTAAAGAGTCGGGCGTGAATTTTCCGCTGTCGGTGGCGCCTTTATTTGAAACGCTCGAAGACTTAAATAACGGCGCCGACGTCATCAAGCAGCTGTATGCGCTGCCTTGGTATCGCGGTTATTTGCAAGGTCGCCAATACGTGATGATTGGCTATTCAGACTCAGCCAAAGATGCCGGCATGATGGCCGCCGGTTGGGCACAATATAGCGCCATGGAGCAATTAATTGCCTTAAGCCAGCAAGAGCACATCAAGCTGACCTTGTTCCACGGCCGTGGCGGCAGCTTGGGTCGAGGCGGCGGCCCAGCACGCCAAGCGATTTTGGCGCAACCGCCCGGCTCCACGCTGGGTGGTCTGCGCGTAACCGAGCAAGGCGAGATGATCCGCTTTAAGTTTGGCCTGCCCAAAGTGGCCATCGACAGTTTGGCCTTGTATGCCAGCGCGGTCTTAGAAGCCAACTTATTGCCTCCACCCGAGCCACAGCCAAAATGGCGCCAGCTAATGGACACCATGAGCGAAGTGTCTTGCGCTCATTACCGGAGTCTTATTCGCGACGAGCCCGACTTCGTGCCTTACTTTCGCGCCGCCACCCCCGAGCGAGAGCTGGGTAAGTTGCCGTTAGGCTCGCGCCCCGCTAAGCGTAATCCCAATGGCGGCGTAGAAAGTCTGCGCGCCATTCCGTGGATTTTTGCGTGGACGCAAAACCGCCTCATGCTGCCCGCTTGGCTAGGTGCGCATAAAGGACTGGAAGCCGTGATTACCAATGGTGAAGAAGAGACCTTAATCACCATGAATCAGCACTGGCCCTTCTTTCGCGCTCGGCTCGACATGCTAGAAATGGTGTTTTTAAAGGCAGACATCAGCTTGGCGGCTTATTACGACGGCCTATTAGTGCCCGAGGAACTTAAGCCACTGGGCAAACGCTTGCGCGATGAACTGCGCGCCAGCATGGAATTAATACTGCATCTAAAAGATGAGGCCGAGCTGTTGTCCGATGAGCCTTGGATAAAAGAGTCCATCAAGTTGCGCAACCCCTACACGGATCCGCTGAACGTACTGCAGGCCGAGCTATTAAAACGCTCGCGCCAACAAGAAGGCGTTATTCATCCGGTATTGGACCAAGCTTTGATGGTGACTATCGCCGGCATAGCGGCAGGGATGCGCAATACGGGTTAAAACATAGCTATAAGCTATAAGCTGGAAGCCGAAAGCTAGAAGCTAGAAATAAAACCGAAGAAAAAGCCCTAATGCTTATCAGCACAGGGGCTTTTTTACGACTTTAACAAACTAATATGACCTTTGACTGCACGCTTATAACGGCTCGTTTTTTGCGTGAGCCAGAAAAAAACGCAGCATTTCCCGTGAGGCATCTGGGCCTTGTGGATCCGTATAAGAACCCCGAGCAGTACCCCCAGCCCAAGCGTGGGCGGCGCCGTGAATCGACCACTGCTCTAAAATTGTCTGGCCACTCGCATCACTATGCGTAGTGCATGTATAAGAACGACCGTTAGACACCTTTCCAGAACGTTTCTCAGCCTTAATCTTATTGTTCGTTACGCGGCCTGCGCCGTCAGTAAGATACTGCGCCGCCACGCGATCGCCGTTGCTGGGATGCACAGTGGTGTCCCGTTCGCCGTGAAATATAATGGCGGGGATTTTCGCTCCCGTAGTCAAAGTGGCCTGCTGCTTGTTCAACCCAGCGAGCGGACTCGCTCCGCCTTGCATGGCTGCCAGAGCAGAGGGCAAATCTTGCGCCACTCCGTGAGGTAGCCCCGAGTGAATACCAGCCGCCGCGTAAATATCTGGGTAGAGCATGGCCATGGTGGTAGCCATGGCACCACCCGCAGACAATCCCGCCACGTAGACGCGGCGCGCGTCGGCGTGATACTCATGGATAATTTGGCGCGTCATGCCCGCAATGATCGCGGGTTCGCCCCCTTCGCGACGCTGATCGCCAGGCTTAAACCAGTTCCAGCACTGGGAGTGATTAGCGCAAGCACTTTGAGCCGGATAAAGCACCAAACACGGCTGCTCTTCTGCAAGCAGGTTCATATTGGTGCCGGCGGCGAAGTCATCGGGATCTTGGGTGCAACCGTGCAGCATGACGATTAACGGCAGCGGCTGGCCATGGTAACCGCTGGGGACATACAGTTTATAGTCTCGGCTCCCCGCCTGATTAGCGAAGGTGGCGTTGTTAAACGTTGCGCCATCAGGTAACACTTCGGCGGGAGAGTGAGTGCTGGTTTTCAACCCCTGTAAACCCGACAGTTTGCCGCGTAACAGGGAGCCCATACCATTCATTCCCGAATCGGCAGCGAAAGCCGTCGCGCCGTCAGTCAGCGTTTCGGCGCTAGAGCCCGCCCCTATGTTCAACCCTGCTAAATCCGACAGCTTGCCGCCTAATAGACGACTCAAACCACTCATGCCAGAACCAGCCGCGAACGGTTTGCGTGGCGGCTTGGTTTGCGCAAAGCCGGTTTGCCCAGAGTCAGTCTCTGCAAAGTCAGGCTGAGCAGATTTGCGATCCGCCGCGGCTTGCTCAGGTGCGGCTGTCTGCTCATCTACCACATAAAAGTTGCCTTCGAATATCTCACCCTTAGTGGGTGTTGGCTCTGTGGTTGCAACTGGCTCAGTCGACTCGGGCAACTGCTCGCCTTGCAGCGCCCGCTGTATCATGGCCGTGGCCTCCAGCAGTTGGCCGGATTGCGTTAACCAAGTGGCCTCTTTAAGACTTGCCATCAGCTTTTTGTTTATAGGAAGGTTCATGGAGATGCTCCTCGCTTACACTAGTACGCCCTTAAAAAGGTACGCCATTAATAAATTCGGTTTGCCAGCGCGGCTTTAACCTCCTTGCTGGCTTGGAGGGCGCCGAGTACCGAAATAGATTCAATCGTTGCCAGCGCCAGTTCTGGGGAAACGTCATCGGCAATACTCGCCAGCCCCAGCACCTGGATCTGTAGTACCTCGCCCTTCGCCTGTAGCGCCTCAAGATCACTGCGGCTGTAATGTTGCAAGCCCAGTACATAGGTCTTGCGGGCCACAGTTTCCTTCACCACTTCCGCATGCACCGCTAGCTGGTTACGGATTGCGGTGCGGATCAGGTCAGTGCGGTTGGAGTAGAAGCCTTCTTGCACCAGCAGATCGATTTGCCCTAAGTCCACCACACCCAGATTGATGGTGAGTTTTTCGGTGGTATCACCTGTCTTGCGTCTTATCTCATGCACACTCATCGTTTTTCCTCTTTAGTCAGCGCCTGCGACACTACCTAAACTTCAACTAGATTACACTTACAATCCACTAGGGCTCCACATGCACTCCACATGGATGGTATGTCGTTATTATAGGATGCCATTTACAAAAAAAGCCACTATCCGTTGCATTAGATAGTGGCTTTTTTTTGCTCTGCATAAATAAGGGGGCGATATAAGACAACTATGAGACCCATTGCTAGCTCTGCTATAAACATAAGGCGGTACTCAGCATCTCAGAGGAGCAGTACAGGAATATCTATACTCTTGGTCATTCCACACATACTGATAAGGAGTTTTTAAAACTGCTGGCGGATACGCGGATTGAGAAGCGTGTACGAGAGGTCGCCAAACGGCGTATCGCCCTCTGCTGTTCGGAGCGCCATCGGCTATTAATTAGTAACAGGTTGGCGAGTTACGGCTGGCAGGTGAAACATATTTTAGATGGCCCTAAACACGCGATCTTGATTGAAGAGCATCAAATCGGAAAATGGGGCGCCAAGCCTGTGCTAAGCCAAACGGGCGAGACGAGTTATCCGCTACAGTATGAGTAAAGCGCGCGCATCTGCTATACAGAGCTAACGGCACTTTCATTAAGCTACTCATTAGAAAAACCATGGCAGCTAACATAAATCTTCACTTGCTAAAGGATAATCTCATGACCATCACTGCGCGTTGGCTATTCGCCTCCTTATTCGCCCTGTTGTTAAGTGGCTGCGGCTATAACCAAATTCAAACGTTGGATGAAGAAGTAAAGGCCACTTGGTCCCAAACCTTAAACCAGTATGAACGCCGTGCCGATTTAGTTCCCAAACTGGTGAGTTCAGTGAATGCCTACATGAGCCAGGAGCGCACCGTATTAACGGATGTGACCGAGGCGAGAGCCAAGGTGGGGCAAATAAATGTCAGCGTGAATGACTTAGATGATCCCGCCTTAATGCAGCGTTTTAACCAAGCACAAGGCGAGTTATCTTCGGCGCTATCACGTTTGATGGCGGTATCGGAGAATTATCCTGAGCTTAAAAGTGACGGTGTAGTGCGAGATTTAATGACTCAGCTTGAGGGTACAGAAAACCGCATCGCCACCGAGCGCGGCCGCTTCGTGCAGGCCGTGCAAGCCTACAATCAGTTTATTCGTCAATTTCCGACCGTGATCACCGCTAAGGTGATGGGTTATAAAGTGAAGGATAACTACGGCGTAGAGCGTCAGTCCGAGATTATGCAAAACCCCGAAGTGCGCTTTGATATACCGGGCAGCAAGGCAGATTAACACCGAGTTAATTAAAAAAGGAGCCGCCATGATTGTTCAGCATCCGCTTCATCTTTCGCACCTCAAACCCCATCGCTGGTTGAGCGGCTGGCGATTAATAGCCGTCATACTGGGGCTGGCATTATGTTTGGCGCTGCCCGTGTGGGCGCAAAGTGTTGCCATTCCTAAGCTCAATAATTGGCTGGTCGATACGACCGGCACTTTTAACGACGCACAAAAAGCGGCCTTAACGGCTAAGCTGCAAGCCTTTGAGCAAAGCAAAGGCGCACAGATTTTTGTACTGCTAGTACCCACCACTGGCGAAGATGGCATAGACCAGTACGCGCGCCGCGTGTATGACCAATGGCAGCTGGGCCGTAAAAAAATCGATGATGGCGTGCTGCTAGTGGTGGCCAAAGATGACCGAAGGGTGCGCATCGAAGTCGGCTATGGCCTAGAAGGTGCGGTCACCGACTTACAGGCGGGACGCATCATACGAGAATTTATCACGCCTTATTTTAAACAAGGCGATTACGTCGGTGGTATTAACGAGGGCGTAAATAAAATCATGACCTTAGTTGAGGGGGAAGCGCTGCCACCGCCAGCAAAACAGCCAGATGCAGATGAACAAGACTCGTTAGGTCTGCTATTACCTTTGGCTTTTTTTGCCTTTGCATTACCGCCGCTGGCTTCTGCATTGCTGATTGGTGTGTTCTCTTTCTTTATCTTTGGCAGCCTGCCTATTGCTATCGTGGCGGGAGTGATTGCACTGATCTTATCTTTAGTAGGTAGAGTCTTTGGTGCCGGTGGTAAAGGCAGTTCAGGCCGCGCCTCACGCAGAGGCGGCATGTTAGGCGGTTTAGGCGGAGGGTTTGGCGGCGGTGGCTTTAGTGGCGGCGGAGGTTTTGGTGGCGGCGGTGGAGGTCGCAGCGGTGGCGGTGGGGCCTCAGGTGGTTGGTAAACACTGGTTGGTAAACCTTGACTGATAAACACTGGCAGGTAAACGTTGGTTGGTAAAAGAGTGGCTGCTACAGGGGAGCAAGCATGCAAAATAAATTAAAAGAGTTAACCGGCATAGCTGCGCTAGAAGGCCAGTGGTTACGCAGACGACACTTTGATGAGTCTGTACTGGCACAAATAGCAGAGCGCATCCGCCAAGGTGAGTCAGAGCACAGCGGCGAATTAGTGGTGGCAGTAGAAGCCATGATGCCGAGCCATGAAAAAAGTGCGCATTTGCGCGCGCTCGAAGTCTATGGCCGCTTGAGGGTGTGGGACACACCGTTAAACTGTGGCGTGCTGTTGTATTTAGCGCTCGACAAGCGAGCCATAGAAATTATTGCCGACCGTGGTATAGAGGTGAACGGTGAGCAATGGCTGCAAGTGTGCGCAGACTTACAGGCCCGGTTCGCTAAAGGTGATTATGTGGAGGGCCTGATGGCTACAGTGGACGCCATTCAGGCCATCTTGAAAACACAGGCGCCACATAGTAGCGATCCCAAGGCTAACGTCTTGTCTGATATGCCAGTTATTTTATGACCGCGACTTACCTCTGTCATTTAATCACCGGCTTTCCCTGCATAATAAAATTTTATTCTCGCCACTGAGACCCAAATATGACCCCCGCCACCTTGTTCTTAGAAAAACAAAAAGCAGCTTTTACGCTGCACCAGTATCACTGCACCGCCGACGACAACTTTGGTGCTCATGCGGCGGCGCAGTTGCAAGTGCCGTTAGACTTAGTATTCAAAACGCTGCTCACCGAGGGCGAACAAGGCGCTGTGGTGGCGCTAGTGCCTTCTTCCGCTAAGGTAAATTTAAAACGCTTGGCCAAGGCCGCGGGCATGAAAAAGCTGGAGATGATGGCGCCTGCTAAGGCAGAGCGACTCACCGGCTATAAGGTGGGCGGTATTAGCCCTTTCGCACAAAAGAAGCGGCTTAGTACTGTAGTGGATGCCTCGGCGCTGCAACATAGCGAAATCTTGGTATCTGGCGGCAAACGGGGCCTGTCATTAGGCATAAGTGCCCAACTACTACAAACCCTATTGGGGGCCGTCATTGCCGATATAGCTGAGTAGCGAGCGCTGCTCTTTAGCTCATTCCTACCGCTCGCTTAGGACGGCAACCGCGGCCATTTTCCTCGCGAACATGCAGACCTGAGCGGCCCATCGCAGTTCTAGCACCTGATTTTAACAATAAATTGACACTAATTTGCTTTTCTCATAGCGTGCAAATGAGTCGCATTTTTTAATTTATAGGATATTGTTAATACTTAAGTCTCTAATGAGACCTTCATGTTTCACATTTAAGCACCACACTCAAATGTAATGAAATATTAGCCAACCTTAAGGAAGGGGTCAGTCAGTATGAAAAAGAACATTATTTTATTAAGTATGGTGGCCGCTCTTGGCCTAACGGCCTGTGATAATCCCGCCACCAAGGCCAACACAGATACCGTAGGAGAAACTAAAAAAGTTTATACAGTAGGCGTAGATAACACCTATCCGCCTTTTGAATTTACTCAAGATGGTAAATTAGTCGGCATTGATGTGGACTTGATTACCGCCATCGCCAAGGACCAAGGTTTCGATATTAAGATCGAACAAATGGACTTCTCGGGCATCATTCCCGCCATGCAAGCAGGTATGCTGGATATCGGCATGGGTGGCATGAGCATTACCGATAAGCGTAAAGAAACCGTCGACTTTTCTGATCCCTATTTTGCCGCCGGAGTATCGCTGGTAGTGCCCGATACTAACCAAACTATTACTAGCCTCAACGACTTATCAGGCAAAAAAGTGGTCGTTAAAAACGGCACAGTGGGCGCCTCTTTTGCCGATAAAAATACCGAAGAATACGGCTATAGCATTATCCAAGTCAGCGATAGCGCATCCATGTTTCAAGAAGTGACCAATGGCACCGCCGATGCTCTCATGGAAGACTACCCAGTGATCAGTTATGCCATCGCCAACGGCGGCTTAAAGCTGAAAACCGTGGGCGAGCGCCTGACCGGTGATAACTACGGGATCTCAGTATTAAAGGATAAAAACGACGAGCTACTGGATATGGTCAATACGGGTCTTAACAACCTTAAAGAAAACGGCGAATACGATAAAATCATCAATCGCTACTTAGAGTAAGTTCAATACTAAGATCGCTAGCAAAGCTTGGGTTATCGCCTTAGCTAGCGATTTTTTACACGGACTTTTTATAAGGACCTTGCACAAGGATCCCATTATGGATGTGGTCATTCAATCTCTGCCCTACTTATGGCAAGGCCTGCAAGTCACCTTGAAGGTGTTTGTCATCGCCATTATCTTGGGCTTTGGTATTGGCTTGGTACTTGCCCTACTGCGCCTGTCGCCCTTCAAGCCTTTGACTTGGCTGGCGAAAATATTTGTCGATATCATTCGTGGCACACCGATTTTAGTGCAGCTATTTTTTATCTACTTTGGCTTAAATTCATTAGGCTTTTTCAGTCTCGACCGCGAGTCTGCGGGGATCTTTACCGTGGCGATTAATGCCGGTGCTTATTATTCGGAAATTATTCGTGCCGGTATTCAATCGCTGGATAAAGGACAAAATGAAGCGGCGCGGTCGTTAGGCTTAACCAGCGGCCAAAGTATGCGCTACGTTATTTTGCCGCAGTCTTTTCGGCGCATGTTACCCGCCTTCACCAATCAGGCGATTATTAGCTTAAAAGACACCTCTTTGCTGTCTGTGATCGGCATCGCTGATCTTACCCAAAAAGGCCAGGTACAAATTGCTGCCACCTTTAAAGCCTTTGAAATTTGGATTGCCGTGGGCGCCATGTACTTTGTGGTGATTTACATGCTTTCTTTACTGTCTAGCTACCTAGAACGGAGATGTCGACTGCCATGAACATCATCCAAGTACACAGCTTAAAAAAATCCTTTGGCACCAACGAAGTGCTAAAAGATATTTCGATTAACATTGCCGCCCGAGAAGTGGTGTGTGTGATTGGTGCCTCAGGTTCCGGTAAGAGCACCTTCTTGCGCTGTTTAAATAGACTGGATGACATCACCTCTGGCCAAGTGCTTATTGATGGCCAAGACATTACCGCGCCCAGCACTAACATCAATAAAATTCGCCAAGAAGTAGGCATGGTGTTTCAGCACTTTAATTTATTCCCCCATAAAAGTGTGTTGGATAACATCATCTTAGCCCCCATCAAGGCCAGAGGTGTGTCTAAGGCTGTGGCTAAACAAGCGGCGCTGGAATTATTAAACAAAGTCGGCTTATCCGATAAGGCCTATGCCTATCCGGGCGAATTATCCGGCGGTCAAAAACAACGCGTTGCCATAGCACGGGCGCTGGCCATGAATCCGAAAATCATGTTGTTTGATGAGCCGACTTCGGCGTTGGATCCAGAAATGGTCGGTGAAGTATTAGCCGTAATGAAACAACTGGCCGTGGAGGGCATGACCATGGTGGTGGTGACGCATGAAATGGGCTTTGCCCGCGAAGTGAGTGACCGCGTGGTGTTTATTCATGAGGGGCGAATTTTGGAACAAAATAATCCCGTTGCTTTATTTGACCACCCGCAAGAGCCCAGAACTCAAGAGTTCTTAAGTAAAATTCTTTAAGAGATAGCGGTAAACTTTACGTTAAGCGCCGTACGTTAAAGACTCACAGCGGCTTTATTGACGTACGGCCTATCGCTTACAGCATACGACTAACTTCCACTCCCTCGGCTCTTATACCTCATCTAATCTTCTTCTCGAGTATCCTGTTTGATAATTTTTTCTTAGTAGGTTGAGCAGACTTGCGGCAATTGCGTTGGCCGCCCATACCCTAGGCATTAATAATTTGAGCCAAGATACTGCCGATATGCCTCGGGTGCCGTGACTAATAATGAACGGATTTGGCTAAGCAGTGGCAGAGGCGGCATTAGCTCGCTGGACAGCAGCGGTCGCGAGCAGCGCTTTTATTCGGCATATCAATGGGATAAACACAGGACGCTTATTGACGCTTAAGTCGAATTAGGTTTTATTGAAGGTTATTCACTGCAACTAGGAATTATCAGATGGGTATTTTAAGCTGGATTGTGTTTGGTCTGATCGCCGGTGTAGTGGCTAAGTGGCTAATGCCAGGCCGTGATGGTGGCGGCTTTATTATGACCATATTATTAGGCGTAGCTGGTGCTTTCGTCGGCGGCTGGATTGGCACCCAATTGGGTTTTGGTAACGTTACCGGCTTTAACCTCAACAGCTTCTTCACTGCCATTATCGGCGCGCTCGCATTGTTATTTATTTATCGCTTGCTGAAGAAGTAACC
>JAHLFI010000063.1 GCA_018883865.1 Candidatus Oceanisphaera merdipullorum | reverse complement strand
TTGTCTGCCGTTTGTTGGGCGGCATGCGTATCGCCGGCAGCAAATAGATTGCTCGGAAACAAATGATAATTGGCGTAGATCTGCTGATCGATAGCCTCGGCGAGCTGATCTGCATTCTCAAAATCACCCTCTATCGGCTGGCCAAAGGCCACATGCACTCGGCCTTTTTGGCCCACTATGCCCTGTACTATGCTCTCTACATCTTCAAATTCACGCTTTTCATAGGCGCCCTGCTGGGCTTTGGCATAGAGCTCACGCGCCTTAGCTTGATCGCCAGGATCATACTCATACGAGATAGAAACCGGCACCAGATTCAAGGTCTTGATGTAATCGCCAAACGGGATCTTCTCCCGCTTACCCTCCATGTAAAACATCTTCAGAATAGCCGGATCGGTTTTATCAAAACCGTCTTTGGCCCGCCCTTCTTTTTGGGCAATCCAAATTGATGCTTGCTCATCTATGGAGTGACGCAAATAGGCAGACAGCTGGCTAAACGCCTTCATCATCTCCCGCGGCCCTTTAAGGGCACGCTTTACCACGAAACTTTTATTGAGTTTCATCAGCTCGGCGGCACAAGGCTTGCGCAATAAGTTATCGCCAATGGCGATGCGCACCGTATCCAACCCGTAACTGTAGAGCCCCCAGTTCACAAACGCCGGATCCAAGGCGATGTCTCTGTGGTTAGAGATAAATAAATAGCCCTTGCTCGGATCTAATTGCTCTAGCCCTGAGTAGGTAACGCCTGCAGTGGTGCGTTCAATCATTTTCTCCATGTAACTGGCCACTTCACTCTGAATTTGGCGCACGCTGTTCAGCTTGCGCCAGCGCCAGCCCAAATAGAGACGGATCAATGCCTTGATCACAGGGCCGCCGATACCGGACAAGGTCGCGAAACGGTATTTAGCGATGGCACTTACAAACTCATCGTCGTGGATCAAGCGCTGAATTGCACCTGCAACTTCGTCATCCCGATAGGGGCGAATGTCTTTAAATAAATCACTGTCGGAAACCATGACAACCTTAAGGTATAGAGACAAGAAAAAGGTATAAGAACAAAAAACGGGCAGATTTTACCTGCATTGGTGTTTAACTGTCACGAAAAAGCGTAAAATCGGTTAATACCAGATCATAACTACGCTGGCAGCGGTTAATAATGCCATGCCTTGATTAAAACGTCGCCAATCCCGGGCCGAACGTAACCAAATTCGCAAATTTAAGCCAAAAATCATCCAAAAATACCCTGTAATAATACCGAAGGCTAAAAACACCGCTAATATCAGCCAAGCGGAAGACCAATATTGCGGGCCAGCTAAGGTAAAGCCGCTAATCGCCGATACCGCCATCAACCACGCTTTAGGGTTAAATATTTGAAACACAGCCCCTTGCCGCCAATTCATGCTGGTTTCAACTTTCTGCGCGTCAGGCGGTGCAGAATGAGCAATCTGCCATGCCAGCCACAGCAAGTAACCGCTGCCAAGAATTTTTAGTGTCCATTGCAATATTGGCCAGCGCAAAAACAGCTGGCCTAAGCCGAGTGCGCTAAACAGCAGTAAGAGCTGCAGGCCCAACATAATGCCTAATAACAGCTTCAACGTGGGACCATAACCAAAGCGCGTAGCCGTATGCGTTAACAGCATATTGTTCGGGCCTGGGGTCGCGCAAGAGGCGAAGGCAAAGCCCGCCACTGACGCCAATAAGGCAAAATCCATGGGGCACTCGGTAAATAATGCAGTAAAAACGTTGTTTTACTCGATTTTGTGCGCGCCGCCCAGTACTTTATCTATCTATTTATCCTGCTCACTGCTTATCCTGCTCACTACCTGCCCTGCTGGCAATCATGCGCAGCTTGAATAACTCTGCTCTTTAAACAAACTGTTTAAGAGTTTAAGGCCCAGCGCGTGAGCTTGCAGTCAAAAGTGTTAGACCGACTCTGTTAGAGGTAATAGCAGCAATATGATACATCCCAGCAAGTTTCACCCTCCTTGGTGGGCACCTAATTCCCATCTACAAACTGTGCTCGCCAAACTGCTACAACGCACTCGCATCAAATATCGCAAAGAGCGGATTGAACTGCCCGACGGCGACTTTGTCGATCTTGCTTGGGGCCTGCCAGAGCAAAACGAGCACAAGCCGTTGGTGATACTGTTTCACGGCCTGGAGGGCAATATTGAATCCCACTATATTCAAGGCATGATGGCCGCTCTGCAGCGCCAAGGCTGGCAGGCGGTGTTGATGCATTTTAGGGGCTGCAGCGGCGAGCCTAATCGCTATTTGCAGGCTTATCATTCCGGTGCCATTGAAGATCCGCAATATGTGTTGGATTTACTGCGCCAGCGCTACCCAGAGCGCCCTATCGCCGCCATTGGCTATTCGCTGGGCGGTAATATGTTGGTCAATTATTTATCGAAACACCCACGCAATACCTTGTGCGCAGCTGTGGTCGTCTCGGCTCCTCTGCAACTCTCCGCCGCAGCGGATCGCATTAACTCCGGCCTATCAAAAGGCTATCAGCACTATTTACTAAAACGCATGCTGTTTAATTGGCAGCAGCGTCTGCGTCGCCATCCCCAGCATCAAACTCAAGTGAAGGCTTATGAAATCAAGAGCCTGCGCCAATTTGATGATAAAATCACCGCGCCTATTCACGGTTTTAGGGATGCAGAGGATTATTATCAGCGTTGCTCCGGTCTATATTTGCTGGATAAGATCAGCACCCCGACGTTGATCATACATGCCGCCGACGATCCTTTTATGAATGACAGCGTGATCCCCGATGCCAGCGATTTGGCACCCGCTATCACCTATGAATTGAGTCGCAGCGGGGGTCACGTAGGCTTTATATACGGCAGCCCTTGGGCGCCGCTGTATTGGTTAGAGCACAGAGTCCCTGACTGGTTAGCACAACAGTGGCCACCTTACTTGGAGAACGCATGATTATTCCTTTTACTGACTTAAACACCGAGACCCTAGATAACTTAATCGAACAATTTGTACTGCAAGAAGGCACAGAATATGGCGAACAAGATGTCTCACTATCTGAGAAAGTAATTCAGGTTAAACAACAGCTTAAGATCGGAGAAGCGGTCATAGTGTACAGTGAGTTACACGAGAGCGTGAACATAGTACCGGCGGCTCAGTTACGTAACAAACCTTGACCTAACCCCTGCGCCCTGCGTATAAACATTCACAGTTTACTCATTTTTAGGGTTTTTTTATGTCTGCCAAGCACCCCATCATTGCGGTGACCGGTTCTTCGGGTGCCGGCACCTCAACCTCTACCGAGGTGTTTCAGTCCATGTTTGCTCAGCTGGGGGTCAAGGCCGCCATGCTAGAGGGCGATAGCTTTCATCGCTATACCCGCCCCGAAATGGACGTGGCGACTCGCCGCGCCCGCGAACAAGGCAGACATATCAGCTACTTTGGCCCAGAAGCCAACGACTTCGAGTTACTGGAGCATTTTTTCAAGGAATATGGCAATACAGGTACCGGTCAGTTTCGCCGTTACTTGCATACCTTCGACGAAGCCGTGCCCTTTAATCAAATGCCCGGCACCTTTACGCCTTCGCAACAATTACCCAACGACACTAATCTGTTGTTTTATGAAGGTCTGCATGGCGGCGTGGTGACCGATGAGCACAATGTGGCGCAGCATGTAGATTTATTGATCGGCATGGTGCCGATCGTCAATCTGGAGTGGATCCAAAAATTGATCCGCGACACCTCAGAGCGCGGTCATTCTCGTGAAGCGGTGACCGACTCTATCGTGCGCTCCATGGAAGATTACATTAATTTTATTACGCCGCAGTTTTCGCGCACCCACATTAACTTTCAGCGTATTCCAACCGTCGATACCTCTAATCCTTTTAGTGCAAAAGTGATCCCCAGCGCCGATGAAAGTATGATGGTGATCCGCTTTCGCGGCATTAAAAACGTTGATTACCCCTATTTGCTGGCCATGATAGACGGATCTTTTATGTCTCGGCGCAATACCATAGTAGTGCCCGGCGGCAAGGTGGGTTTCGTGATGGAATTGATCTTACGCCCCATGTTGGAGCAACTGCTCGAGACCGGCAAAATACGTTAAAGACGAGTGGCAAAAATTATCCTCACAGATGCCAACACAAATAGAAAAGCCCAGCATACATGCTGGGCTTTTTATTGCCGAGGGAATTGAGTTTACGCCTCACACCTCAGCATTTACACCTCACTTAACCAAACGGCTCAGGCTTAGGCGTGGCATTGGTTGAGGGCGGCAGTATGGGTAGCTCAAACCTGGGCTGTTCGCCGGTTAATGATTTTAAGAACGCGACTATTTGGCCTATCTCTTGCTCGGAGTAAACGCGGCCTAGCTGTAAGCGCCCCATAATATCGACGGCTTCTTCCAAGGTAGCCGCTTCGCCGTCGTGGAAGTAGGGATAGGTTAACTCAACGTTGCGCAGCGTAGGCACTTTAAACAAGAAGCGGTCCGCGTCAATACCGGTGACCGCCGCTCGGCCTACTTCTGGTGAGTCTGACTGATAGGGTTCAATCACACCCATTTTTTGATACGAAGTGCCGCCTAAGTTGGGGCCATTATGACAGGCTACACAACCGCTTTGTTTAAACAGCTGATACCCCGCCAAGGCCTGCGCCGTTAGCGCCTTATCATCGCCCTTCAGCCATAAATCAAAATCTGCATTGGGCGTGACTAGGGTTTCTTCGAAGGCGGCGATGGCATCGGTCACCATGTCGATGTTAAGCGTATCTTTACCAAACACCACGGCAAAATCATTCACATAGCCGGGAATAGACTGCAACACATCGACCGCTAATTCGTGGGTAAAGGCCATTTCACCTGGGTTGGCGATGGGGCCACCCGCTTGATCTTTTAAGGTAGCGGCGCGGCCGTCCCAAAACTGCGCCAAGTTCAGGCTGGAGTTTAGTACGGTGGGCGAGTTAATCGGCCCTTGCTGCCAATTATGGCCAATGGAAGTTTTAATGTTATCTGTGCCGCCCATCGAAAGATTATGGCAAGAGTTACAAGAGATAAAACCCGACTTAGAAAGCCGCGGATCAAAAAATAGCTTCTTACCTAACTCGACCATGGCCGGATTGGTGATTTCTAGCGCGGGGATCGGTTGTACCGGCTCGGTACGGGGGCTGGCGGCAATTGCTTGACTGGCGGAAAAGACTTGGCCAGTAAACATAAGTGCCGCGGCAATACTCATTCGGGTGGTGCTCATTCTCATAGGGCTTACCTCTGCTGCAATTAGAGCTCTATATGGCTCTATAGATCCCAATGTAACCCTTATTAAAAACAAGGTCATTGATGTGGATCACAGGGAGCAGCAGCCCAAGCTAAAAATAGACGCGCGCTCGTAGCAGCTGGCTTTAGGAGTAAATCGAGTAAGAAGAGAAGTAAGCGAGTTTTGTCTGTCGTTAGCTTAGCGCCGAGCGCTTGATGCTCGGCGCTAAGCAGTCCTTACGCTTGGCGTATCTCAAAAGACGAAGAGGCATCCAGTGCTTTATCCAGCATCTTCATGACCGAGCAGTATTTTTCCATCGATAAGCTCACGGCGCGGGCTACTTGTTTCTCCGAAAGGTCGGTGCCAGTAACAATAAAGTGCATATTAAGATTGGTAAACACCCGCGGCGGCTGTTCGGCACGGTCAGCTTCCAGCTCTACCACGCAAGCTGTCACCTGCTGTCGACCTTTCTCTAAGATAGAGACCACATCGATGGCACTGCAACCACCGGCACCCAGCAACACGACTTCCATGGGGCTAGCGCCTTTGCCTGGATTAGTGCCGTCTAACAAGATTTTATGGCCAGACTCAGATAAGCCTTCAAAACACATGCCGTCCAACCAGGTAACTGTCGCTTTCATCATAACCTCCACTAAAAGTAACTATATTATCCTATCGGAATGTGGACGACGAGCAGGATAAAAGCCTAATGCTCTTGCTGATAAAGGTTAAGCCTTTTATGCTAGCCCATTAGGTATACTAAACGCAGAGAGCTTGCCAAGCCTAAGCTGCGAGCTAATTAAAATAATTTAGAGGTAATACATGATTATTAGCAAGCCCCAAAGTGACCCAACCCTGGAGTGGTTTTTGTCGCATTGCCATATTCATAAATACCCAGCTAAGAGTTCCTTGATCCATGCGGGTGAAAAAGCAGAGACCTTATATTACATAGTGAAAGGCTCAGTTTCGGTGCTGATCAAAGATGAAGACGGTAAAGAAATGATCCTGTCTTATCTGAATAAGGGTGATTTTATTGGTGAGCTGGGATTATTTGAAGACACAGATAATCCGCTGCGTACCGCTTGGGTACGTGCTAAATCACCGTGTGAAGTCGCCGAAATTTCCTACAAGAAATTTCGCCAACTCATTCAGGTAAACCCAGAAATACTGATGCGCGTCTCGGCACAAATGGCCCAGCGTCTGCAAACCACCAGCCAAAAAGTAGGCGACTTGGCCTTTTTGGACGTAACGGGTCGTATCGCCGAGACCTTACTAAGCCTAGCGCGCCAGCCCGATGCCATGACGCATCCCGACGGCATGCAGATCAAGATCACCCGCCAAGAGATTGGTCAGATAGTGGGTTGTTCACGGGAAACCGTAGGTCGCATTTTAAAAATGTTGGAAGAACAAGAGCTGATTTCCGCTCATGGTAAAACCATAGTGGTATTTGGTACGCGCTAAAGAGTGATATTTAAGGCGCGCGAGCTGAGTACCAAATATAAAAAACCCGGGCTGGCCCCGGGTTTTTATTTTCTTAACCTGACGGTTCAGTCCGATTAATCAATCAAGTTATATTGCGTGCGCAATATGTTAATGATGTCGGCCTTGGGGTTATCGGATAACTGCAACTGTTGGCCAGTTATCTTTTCCGCTATGCCAATATAGGTGCGAGAAATATTCATCAAGGCCTCGACCGGTAAGGCGTTATCGCGAGCCAGCGCTTCGCGCTCAGCCATGCGCTCTTTATTAAGCAGAATGTCTGGGTCGGGAAAATAAGCGAGCAGCATTTGGCGAAAGTCCTCTTTCGAGTTTTCGATAATTTTACCTGTCTTATAAGCCTCGCCATCCCACAGTCGTGACGAATCCGGCGTGCCCACTTCATCCATGTAAATCAGTTTTTCTTGGCCTTGGGCATCGGTCACGTAGCCAAATTCAAACTTGGTATCAACGAAAATTTGGTTAATTTTGGCAAGCTCAGCACTGATCACTCCGAAACCTTCGCGCAATAAACGTTCATATTGAGCTATGTCTGCAGCACTCTTAAAGTTAAAGGCGGCAAAATTATCTTCGATATTTTTGCGAATAATGTTCACATCATCCGCCTCAGGCACGCCGGGAATACCGGTTAATATACCTTTGGTAGAGGGTGTCATCAGTAGCTCAGGCAACTTTTGATCTTTTTGCAGACCATCAGGCAGGCGAATACCACAAAACTCTCGCTCGCCGTTGGCATAGCTGCGCCACATAGAGCCGGTAATATACTGACGGCAAATAGCCTCAATTTTTACTGGCGTGGCTTTTTGTACTATCCACACGAACGGATGAGGAATATCCAGAATATGGCTGTCGGCTAAGCCTTGCTCTTGAAACAACTTAAACCAGTGGTTAGAAATGGCATTTAACGCCGCACCCTTGCCCGGCACGCCTTGCATACCTTCTTCGCCATGCCAAATACAATCAAACGCCGAGATACGGTCGCTGATCACCATGATGGCCAAGGGCGCATCAGGGGCCACGTTATAGCCTTTTTCTTTGATCAAACGGCGACTGTCGGCGGCGGTTAGCCAGTAAACGGAGCGCACCTTACCGCTGTGCACCGCTTGCTCGGTACGGATCGGCAGATCGTTATTTACGGCCAATACCTGGTCTGCAAGGCTCATCTGTTATGTCCTGTGTGTGGAATGGGGGGATGTGCCAGTCGCTGCTACTCATTATTAGCGTTCGAGTCAGGGGTAGCGAGTCATACCAGCGGCGTTATCTTAGCAGATGTATTAAAACGACCATAGGTAGACTGCTTCACTTATCAGCTATGCAACAGCGGCAGAAGTTGCCTTAATACGATTAATAAGCCCGAAGGCGACGGCGCTAACCACATCCCTAACCAGAGCAGCGCCAATAAGCCTAAGTTAGGCAAATGCGCGGGCCATTGCATGACTTTTAAGGCGGTACCGAAGGATTTTTTTAAGCGTCGCCCTTCCAAATCTATGCTGTATAACTCATCGAGCAATAAATGAATGAGCGCCCCCATAAACATAAATAGCCCCATCAACCATGAATGCTCAACGCTTAAATGAAATAGCTTATGGCTTACCACCACAGCCGCCACCGCAAACACTAAATTAGCTAATAGAGAGTGTAAACTGGCGCGGTGCACGGTGAGCTTAGTAAACGCCCAACAACAGGGATAGCGCATTAAAAAGTAGGCTGCCGCACTCAGCAACAAGGTATCGAGCAGAGGCAAATGCAGGCGACCATAAAGCAGCATTAAGGTGCTGGCCAGCATGCCAAACAAGCGAAAGATGATTTCAATGGATCGCGAGGTATCGGCATCTATGTCCGGCATAATGCCGCCCAAGGTACCGCTTAGCCATAACAGACACGCTTCGGGTAGGCTTACCAGCTCGGTCCAAGCTAGCGCACAGGCCAGTACACCCGACAGCACGGTGGCGACTTGTACATGAGTTTTAAAATCAGCCATCACCAATTCCAGACGAATAAAAGACGCGAATTGTAACAGCGCATACTGGATAAAAGAACAGGACTCATATGATGAGAAATAGCGCTATGCCTGATGTATCAGGCCTTACACATCATTCCTCAGTCTCTTCTGCAACGTGGCTACGAGCATGACGATAACGGTGGCGTGGCTTTAATGAGGGCTTGCCGTTAACATAGCGCTTTTTTATACGAGTAAACTCCATGGCGCTGTCGGCCTCATTGCATAAAGTTCGTCTGAATATCAGCGATTTACATCGCCATTATTATCAAGAGCACAGCCTAACTGTGGCTCAGCATCCCTCAGAAACTGACACCCGCTTGATGGTGCGTTTATTGGCGTTTATTCGTCATGCGGATCAGGACTTAAGTTTCACTAAAGGCTTGAGCACAGATGAAGAACCCGAGTTGTGGCTCAAATCACCCGATGGCCGAATTTTAAGCTGGATTGAACTGGGCGAGCCAAGCGTGAAGCGTATCAAGCAGGCGTTGTCGCGGTGCGATCAAGTCATCGTCTATAGCTATGGTGGGCGCAGCGCAGAATTATGGTGGACCAAGCATCAGTCCGAGTTAAGCGCCCTGCCCAGACTGGCCATTTATCACATCAGTGATCCTCAGCCTGCAGCCTTGGCCGCCTTGTGCCAACGCAGCATAGATCTGTTTGCCACTCTGCAAGAAACCGAAGTGCAGCTCACCGATGGCGAGCACAGCCTAGACGTGCAACTCGAGCAATGGCGCTAAACATACGGCTTAGGCTTTGCTTAGTTGGACTTTAAAAAATGCGGATTTTGCGCTATGGTGCGGCCAAATTCAGCTAATCATAGGCAGTCTTAACACCTTGGAAAAACATGAAGATATGCTGGTGGCTCTGCGCCAGATCA
>JAHLFI010000062.1 GCA_018883865.1 Candidatus Oceanisphaera merdipullorum | reverse complement strand
AATGATCTAGAGCTGATTGGTCGTGCTGTAAGCATTCCCATTGGTAATGCGCTCAATAATGGCGACCGAGAAACGGTGGAGTCAGCGCTGCGCTCGGTGTTTGTGCTGGGTGAGGTGTACGGCGCCTCAGTATTTGACGTGGACGGAAATCGCATCGCCTCGGCAGGCATTAGCGCCAAAGATCTAACCGCTACGACTATTCCGGCTCGCATTCGCTTTACCGGTGAGGGGCAAGAAATTTATAGCCAAGTGGCTGGACACAGTTTCTTTTCGCACTTCTTACCCATGTTTGATACCGGCGGACAAATTCGAGGTTTGATCCAAATTACCCGTCGCGGCAGCGATTTCGATCGAGCACTGGGCCAAGTGACGCTACTAGCTTGGATTAGTTGGGGTTTATTTAGTCTTGCCATTTTAGCCAGCGTCTTGCTTGGTCATTATGGTGGCGTGGGCCGCTACGTAGATAAATTATTGGCACATATGCATAAAGTGGCCGCTGGCGACTTGGCGCACCGTGCCGCCCTAGAGGGGCCAGAAGAAGTGGCTAATCTTGCCCAAGGGCTAAATCAGATGCTCGACAGTATAGAGCAGGCGAATCGTGAGTTAGACGGTCACCGCGCCGCAGAAACCCAATGGCTGGCGCAACTTAAAGACAATGAAAAAATGGTGGCCATCGGCAGCATGGCCCAAGGCATAGCCCATGAATTGGGCGCGCCTTTGAGTGTGATTGATGGCCGAGCGCGGCGTCTCGAACGAGCTGGCAGCTTAAACGAACAACAGCAGCGTAATTTAAGGGGTATTCGGGATCAGGTGAGTCGCCTCACTCGCACAGTGCGCCAATTACTCGATTATTGCCGGCCTTATGCCACTCAACCCAGAGCGTTAACCGCCAGTGTGATTATTAAGGATGTGATAGAGGCGATAACGCCAGAGCTGGAGGCTAATAGCTGTCAGTTAGATTATAAAATTGCGCCTAATTTACCGGTATTTTATGCGGATGTGGGCCGACTAGAGTTGGCCTTGTTGAACTTAGTGCGCAACGCGCTGCAAGCGGCGCGCAGCCGAGTCGGCATTAGTGTGAGTGCCAATGAGCAACAGCTGTTGATCTGTATTACCGATGATGGCGCAGGCCTAGCCCCAGATAGCGCTTTGAGTGAACTAGTGGCGCCATTTTTTACCACTAAATCTCCCGGCGAAGGCACCGGATTGGGCTTGGCTATCGTACAGGCGGTGGCCGAAGAACAAGGCGGCTATTTTACGCTAAACAATCATCGAGAAGGTGGCTGCGTAGCCTGCTTGGCCTTGGCGTTAGGCACGAAAAAAGTGTTAAAAAATAAGGAAGCATAAGATGGCACAGATACCGCAGATCTTATTGGTGGAAGACGACAGCGGGCTGCGTGAGCTGCTGCAAGAAGAATTAGAAGCCGAAGGCTATAGCGTAACCGCTTGTGGTGATGCAGAGCGAGGCTTAGCCTTATTGCAAAGCCAGCCGCCCGACATATTGATCAGCGACTTACGCCTGCCCGGTGCCGATGGCTTGAGCTTAGTCTCCGCCTTACAGGGCCACGAACTGGCCCCGGCTGTGCTGATCATCACCGCCTTTGGCTCTGTGCAGCAGGCGGTAAAGGCGCTGCAGGCCGGTGCCGATGATTTTTTAACTAAGCCCTTAGAGATGGATCATTTTCTGCTCACCGTGAGCCGATTATTGGCTAATCGCCGCTTGCGCGGTGAAGTGCAACATTACCGTAGTTTGCACGCCATCGAGCAATTTAACGGCATGATTGGTAAAAGTCCCGCCATGATGCAGCTTTTTCAGCATATACGCCAAATTGCCAGCGCCGACGGGCCAGTATTAATACAAGGTGAAAGCGGAACTGGTAAAGAGCTGGTGGCCCGCGCCTTACACGATCAAAGTAACCGCAAAGATGGCCCCTATATGGTGGTGAACTGCGGTGGCATTCCTTCTGAATTGATGGAAAGTGAATTTTTTGGCCATGCGGCGGGCGCCTTTACCGGTGCTCGCACGCAGCGCGCCGGCTTATTTCAGCAAGCCGATGGCGGCACCTTATTGCTTGATGAATTGGGTGAAATGCCGCTGACCTTGCAGGCGAAATTGTTGCGGGTATTACAAGATGGCAAGGTGCGCCCCGTGGGCAGTGACCATGAAATTCAGCTCGATGTGCGTATTATTGCCGCCACCAACCGTGATCTGACCGAGGCGGTGGCGGATGGCAGTTTTCGCGAAGACTTATTTTATCGATTAGAAACCTTTGCCTTGCAAATACCGCCTCTGCGCGCCCGCGATGATGATATGCAGCGCTTAATACGTTTTTTTCTCACCCGTTTTAATGCCCGTCAGCAGCGCAACATAAAAGGTGTTAGCGATGAGGCACAGGCGGTGCTGCAGAATTATCCTTTTCCGGGCAATGTGCGGGAATTACAAAACGCCGTGGAGCGCGCCGCCACTTTTTGCGACGGCCCTTTTATTGAAGTGCAGCATCTGCCGCAGCGTATTTTGGAACAACCCGCCCCTGATCTGGCCCCTGATTTTACTGCCGCGGCTCAGGCTAGCGCCAGCGATGAGCATGCAGAACAGCAGATAGCGGACAGCGAAGCCGAGCATGAGCCGGAAAGCATGCCGACGTTAGAAGCCGTGCAGCGCCAATATATTCAGCAGGTTTTGGCCGCCACCGGCAACAATAAACGCCGTGCCGCAGATATTCTCGGCATTACTCGGCGTACCTTATATAGATGGATTGATTAGGCCCTTCGGGCAGCCGTCAGCTTGAAGTAGTCAGTTAAAAAGAATAGCGAAGAAACCTTCCCGCTCAGCAGAAGATAACTAAAGTCCGAGTTATCGAACACGTGGTGACTTTTTTACTGTCTCCCTGAACTCGTTTCTGGGCTCGATTTGGCTCTTTTTAGCTGATAGCTTACCGCTTCAAGCTTACAGCTGATTAAAGGGCTGGTATTGAATTTTATTGATATACCACTCTTTGATGCCGGAGGGGGTTTGCACTAACACTTCGTCGTCCACCTGCTTGCCAATTAAGGCGCGGGCCATGGGAGAATTGATGGTGATGTAATTATTTTTCGGGTCTATTTCATCACTGCCCACGATGCGATAACGCACTATGTCGCCGGCTTCGTTTTCTAATTCCACCCAAGCACCAAAGAACACCTTGCCGTCTTGGCGCGGGTCGTAATCGACGATTTTTAAATCCTCCAAGCGCTTCATTAAGAAACGCACGCGTCTGTCTATTTCTCGCAGGCGTTTTTTACCATAAATATATTCGGCGTTTTCGCTGCGATCGCCCAAGGCGGCGGCTTCTGACACCGCTTGGGTAACCATAGGGCGTTCTACTTTCCACAGTTCTTTTAATTCTTCGTCCAGCAGATGCCAGCCGGCGCGGGTGATCAGGTTGGTTTTCATCAGCAATCTTTTCATAGCCAAATATGCTTGCTATTGTGGCCGAGCAGCAAAGAAGAAGGAAGCCTGACGAATAGCGAACTGCCTTAGGCCTAAGCCCAGATTATTCATCCCAAGCAGGAAAAGGGTCGGGAAAGTCTTGCCAATCGAGTAACTGTTCTTGCTCGGTGAGCAAACAGGCGTCGAGCTGCTGGTGTAGCTCGGGGATGTTTAATTGCTGAACGATAAACACCAGCTCTTGGCGTTTATCACCAAAGGGTTCTTGCCAATTGGCCAAAATATGGGCGCGGCTTTCTTCCTCTGCAGGCCAATCCGCTTTGGGTATCGCCTGCCAAAATAGGCCTGCACCACCGTGATAGGCGATGCCACCGGCTTGATGCCATTGGCCGATAAAATCGGGGCGGCTGGCTAGCCAGAAAAAGCCTTTGGAGCGGAGCAGCTTGCCGGCTTGCTCGGGTTCTTGCAGCCAATTAAAAAAGCGCTGCGGATGAAAGGGCGTGCGTGCCCGATAAACTGTGCTGCTAATACCATATTCTTCTGTTTCCGCCGTGTGCTCACCGCGCAGGGTTTGCATCCAGCCGGGGGCATTGGCGGCGCGCTCAAAACAAAAACGACCGGTATTTAATACTCGATTAATGTCTACTTGGCCTTGGCTGATGGCAATGATTTCTGCCGCCGGATTTAAGCTCGTCAAAATCGCCTGCAGCTCAGCTAGCTGATTGGCAGACACTAAATCGGTTTTACTCAGCAGCAAGACATCGCAAAACTCGACTTGATCGATCAGTAAGTCGGTTACGCTGCGCGCATCGTCTTCCCCTAAGCTTTCGCCTCTGTCTTGCAAGTCGTCGGCGGCATTAAAGTCTGCTAAAAAATTTACCGCATCTACCACAGTGACCATGGTGTCTAATCGGGCAAGGTCCGAGAGGCTGACGCCTTCTTCATCGCTAAAAATAAAAGTTTCTGCCACCGGTAAGGGCTCGGCAATGCCAGTGGATTCAATTAACAGATAATCGAAGCGGCCTTCTTTGGCCAAGCGCGACACTTCCAGCAATAAGTCCTCGCGTAAGGTGCAGCAGATGCAGCCATTGCTCAGCTCGATTAACTGCTCTTCGCCACGATGCAGACTGACCTCGCGGTTAATGGTGGCCGCGTCTATGTTCACTTCGCTCATGTCATTGACGATCACCGCCACCCGCAAGCCTTGGCGATTATTAAGCACATGGTTAAGAACCGTGGTTTTTCCCGCACCCAGAAAGCCCGATAACACTGTGACCGGCAGGCGAGTGTCGAGATGTGAATGAGATCCATGAAGGGCGTGTGAGACATTAGCGCTTAACATTTACAGATTCCGAGACGTGATGAATAATATATGGTTGTTATAACATAACGTTAAGTGTAAAAATAGTAGCAATAATAAGTGCTTTCTTAAGGATGTTCATTTATGACACTTGCCACCCCAAGGGTCTTTGCTGACGCCGCACTAGGCGACGTGACTGCTAACCCTCACCTTTGTGCCGGCTTGGCGCCGGATGTTTTAGCGCAGATTTATCAAGACCAATGTCAAATCGCCCTTTGGCAAAGACCCGTGCCATCTAAGGCTGCCGCCTATATCCGCGCCTTAACGCAGCACCGACAGCATATTAATGTGCGCCAATTATTGCCGGTAACGAGTGTGACAGAGGCATTAAACGCAGTGTTACCAAAACTGGCAGGCTATGAGGATTTTGTAGCCGATGTGCAGCAGCTAGCCGATATGTTTGGTTGTTTATTTGAGTTGAATTATATCGGGCTGCGCTTGGCTAGCTTAGAAACCGCCATGTGCCCCAGCTTTCACGTGGATCAGGTGCCCTGTCGCTTAGTGACAACCTATCAGGGGCCGGGCACGCATTGGCTAAACACCGGGCAACGGCAACCTTTGCTTGATGCTTTGGGCATTAAGGGCGCTCTTCAAGGTAAGGGGCAAGAGCTTACGCAGTGGCAGCAATTAGCGGTGGGAGAGGTGGCCTTATTAAAAGGCGAGGGCTGGCAAGATAATATTGGGCGGGGGTTATGGCACAGATCTCCGCCAGTGCCGACAGGCACATATCGCTTATTTTTATCTTTGGATATGGCGGAGTAAAAGTATGAATAAATACATGCTCATTAATAAATCGGGCAGGATTTACTGAATGTAGTCGGAAATAACTCCTCGGGTTATTAGCTTATCCTGATGGTTTTTATAAAAATGGCGACAAAGTTAACGACTGACGGTCTGCGTTTTCAGTATTTAGTCTTAAAGATGAGCGGAGATTACTTAAGTTGGTATTAGTTAAAATCAATGCGATTAAAGTAGGGGTTGGGTTTAGTGCTTTTCATGCAGTTAATCTCTGCCAGCGGCACTATTTTAACTGTGTCATCCACCAGTATTTGAATGCATTCTTGGCGGTGTTGGTTTCGAGTCGTATCAAAAGCTATACCGCTAATTATCTCTCCTGATTTTAGCGTTAAGATCACGGCGTAACGATACAGGCAGGCAATTTCTATATAGTCGTGTTGCTCGCAGCCCATCATGCTTTGCTCCTCATGTTGCCTGACTGTGTTAGAAGCTGTGCTAAATAGATTAGCCCAAATGATCCAGCGGTAGCGCGGTTTCGTGTTTAATGCGTCTTAGCACAAAGCTGGAGCGTACGCCGGTAACGCCATTCACGCGGGTGAGTTTGCCCAGTAAAAATTGTTGATAATGCTCCATGTCGCGCACTATGACTTTTAACTGGTAGTCGGCATCGGTGCCCGTAACCAAATCGCATTCTAGGACTTCAGAGAAATCCTTAATGGCCGCATCAAACGATTCGAAGCGCTCGGGGGTATGGCGATCCAGTGAGATATGAATATAGGCCTGCAAGCTTAAGCCCAGTTTATTGGCGTTGAGTAAGGTGACGTGGCTGGCGATTAGCCCCGCATCTTCCAGCGCTTTTACACGCCGTGAACAGGGTGAGGGTGATAAGCCAATGCGCTCGGCGAGCTCAAGATTGCTAATGCGCCCGTTGGTTTGCATCAGCTCTAAAATACGGCGGTCTGTTCTGTCGAGTTGCACTAGATTGCTCAATTTTTTTACTCTGCGCTATGACTATTCATATTTTGCATTATAAAGAGATAATCATTGCGTGATAAGGGCAATTTATCCTTAACTTTGCAACCACTCACCCTGAGATACGCGCTATCTTAGTTGCATCTGCTGGAGACAAACAGACCGCTACTCGCGGAGCCTGTTGCAAGTCGATAAACCCTATCGGTAAGCGCCACTAGGCCGCATTTTAAGAGAATGTTAGGCTGGGAGCCGGGCCACAAGCCCAAGGCAATAGTAGATAATCGTAGCGGCTAGGCCGATAAAAAGAGCACTCAAGGTGCTCTTTTTTTATGTGTGCGTGTAAATGTGGCAGATCAATTTTTTAACTGATAGCGGACGGTTTTTATTTGATAACGCCACACGCCATGCGTGCACCGCCGCCACCTAAGGGGGCAGGGTGGTCGCTGTGGTTGTCACCACCGGCGTGGATCATAATGGCGTGGCCTTGAATCTGGCTGATCTTTTTAAGCTTAGGCGCTAACACTGGATACTTAGCATGGCCGTCTGCATCCACATATAAAGCAGGTAAGTCACCTAAATGGCCTTTATCGTCATAAGGACCCAAATGCTTGCCGGTTTTCTCTGGATCAAAATGGCCGCCCGCCGCACCCGCGGGGACTATCTTGCCGTCATCACCTTTTTTCGGGCCGCAGTCTGGGTTTTCGTGAATATGAAAACCATGAATACCGGCTCCTAAGTCTGATAAATCAGGGCTAAATAACAGACCATAAGGTGTTTCAGTTACCTCAATATTACCCAGCGCCTTAACCGTGCCTTGTTCATTGACTTGCTGCACTTCAATGCTGATGTCGTTAGCCAGTGCCGTGCTGCTAATGGCGGTGGCTAAGAGGGCGGTAGTGAATAAAGCATGTTTCATAAGAACTCCTCGCGTTAGGGAAATTTTTACACTCACAGTGCACAAGCCTAGATCAATCGTAAGCAAGATTCGAGTCAGTTTGCTAAGGCGAATGATAAATTAGGTGTCATAGTTCCTTAGATGGAACTGGGCCTGCGTATGACGTGTGTGTTTTTTAAGCCCTAGTTAAAATAAATAATCAGTATAATGTGAAAGTAGGTTTTCTATTTTAAGGTGAGCACTATTGGTGAGTATCATTAGACGTTCGCAGGATATTAACAACCTTACTGCACCTTATTTTATTGAGCTTGGCGAGCAATAACGCCAGAGTCGCAGCGGCTATGCCTGCAAATATGTGAAAGTAGTGAGGCTACCCGCGCCTGTTGTGTGCTCTTTACCCCTGCATATTGAACCTTGGCAATTTAATAACGCTGCTTGGCTATTATTATCAGCCTGGACTACTGCTGATTATCAATCTATCTGGCAGTAAGCGAATTTTTATCAGGCCATCGTAAGGTAAGATGCATGCCAACATTATTTTATGGCTATACCTAACACTCATTGTGAGATAACGGGATTTTTATTCCTGCATTTCTCTGACACCATATCCAGCTTGACCCTAGCGCAGCGCTGCTTGCTCGATACTTTTACGCTACAAGGTGCGCTGTCGTGGCAATAGCGGTTAAGGCGTATTCCTAAGTCTTTAGATACTTATCGGCGCGTCTGTATTCTTCAGAATCGATTCAAACGGCTTAGTATGCTGTGGTGAAGATTAAGCCATCCCATGGCGCCATCTTAAGTGGGCGTCATAACATTACTGATAAAAAGCCATGTATCAGGGGAAGAAACAGGGTAAGCATGACTCTGTGTTCTTTGATGCCGGATCACGCAGCTATAAACTTGGACAGCCACTCATGATCGCTAAGCTTAGCTAGTGGCTGTTAGTCGGTGAAAAAGAATAGTGTTCAGCCCACCATAATTATCTTAGCTGTTCTATGATCATCACTTATTCCCCAAGGAAACACTGCCAGCCCTCTAGCTTGGCGGTGGGGCTAATTGAGCATAGTGATAATGAGCATGGATATGCGACTGCAACATAATCAGGATGATTCGGTGCACGCTTCGGCCAAGCCAATGGCGATAGAAAATACAGATTGGCAGCAATTGTGCCAACAAGCGTGCCAAAGCAGTGAGGCATTAAGCACTTGCTTGGTCTTTTTTTCCGAGCTGGAGCCAACGCCCTTGTTGGTTATGGGGAAAAATTGGCCCTTATCACCTAAATGGCCGCTCGCCGATTATCAAAAAATTTGGCAGGAAAAAAAATTCTATCAACCCATCACGGGTCCCGATGCTCATACTCACAGCTTAATAGCCGTGCCTATTAAGCGTCGTGAGGTGAAGGGCTTGTTGCTGCTTAAGTACCAAACTCCGGCACCTTTGCTGAACTACATTCAGCGTCTGCTGTTGGATACCTTAGCGGCGCACGCGGCATTGCTGTGGCAAGAAAACCGATGGCTAGAGCAGCCAAGGCCGGCCGCACCGTATGTAGCGTCTGGGCAAGACTATAAAATTTTACCGAATCAGCGCCAGCGAGAGCACAGCTCGCGCCGCTTACTCAAACGTCTAAAAAAATTATTCAACGATGTGCCGATCCCCATTAATGCCTTTAACGTACAAGGGCGTTGTTTATTATGGAATGAAGCCTGTGAAAATGTGCTGGGTTGGAGCAAGGGTGAAATTAAGGCACACCCAGCGCCGCTGCAGTTGTTTTATCCGGAACATCATGATCAACAGCAAGTGAGAACGGCGTTTAATGGTGCCAGTAATTCCGAGTTTCAAGAGTGGCAGCCGCGCCATCGTAATGGTCAGCTGCTTACCATGTTGTGGGCGCATATCAAGCTGCCTAACGGCGATACCTTGTGTGTAGGTCATGATATCAGCGCGCAAAAAGAGATGGTGCACGTACAACGTCTGGCCGCTAATGTATTTGAGTCCAGCTATGACGGCATCATGGTCTCAGATGCCGATCACCGTATTACCCACATTAATCCGGCCTTTACGCGTATTACTGGCTACCGCCTCGATGAGGTGGTGGGCCGCTATCCGGATTTATTAATGCATTTGCCCGCCGAACGAAAATTATATTTTGAGTTGTGCGAGCATTTTAAAACCCAAGATTACTGGCAAGGTGAAATCACTAGCTTAAGAAAAAATGGTGAGAGTTACTCACTATTGTTAGCCATCACGGTCGTAAAAGATGAAGCCCACCAAGTGCTCAATTATGTGTCTGTACTGTCGGATATTACGTATTTAAAGCTGCATGAGGCGCAATTACGCCATCAAGCGTTTCACGACGCGCTAACGGGCGTGCCCAATCGACTGCTCTTTGGTGAGTTGTTAGAGCGGGCGATTGCCGGAGCCGAGCGTAATGAAGGCCAGCTGGCGGTGTGTTATCTGGATCTCGATGGCTTTAAAGCGGTGAATGATAAATTAGGCCACGCGGCGGGCGATAAACTCTTGATTGAGGTGAGTCGTCGGTTGAACTTAATTACCCGCAGCTGTGATGCTATGTCGCGCTTAGGCGGCGATGAATTTGCACTGCTCTTTACCGATCTACATTCCAGTTTAGAGTGTGATGAAATTCTCAAGCGAGTACAAAAAGTCATTCACGAGCCCGTCGATCTGGATGGCGAGATAGTACGCATTTCTGCCAGTATCGGTGTCGCCTTGTATCCACAAGACGCGAATGAAGCGGAGCTGCTGCTGCGCTATGCCGATCAGGCTATGTATCAGGCTAAAAAACAGGGCAAAAACGGTTATGTCTTCTTCGATGCCACCTTGCCTCACAAAGAGCACAGCCGACAACAGCAATTAGCTTTGGTTAACCAAGGTTTTAAGCGTGGCGAGCTGCTGTTGCATTACCAACCGGCGGTAGATTTACAGACCCAAAATGTGGTGCGTCTAGAAGCCCTGTTGCGCTGGCAAGATCCCGAGCGTGGCTTATTAGCGCCAGCAGATTTTTTACCTGTAGTTGAGGGCAGCGTCTTAGAGTTGGAGCTGGGGTTGTGGGTTATTGAACAAGTATTGCAGCAGATGCAAATCTGGCATGAGCAGGGCCTGACCTTTAAGGTGAGTTTTAATGTCAGTGCTGGGCAATTGCTGCATGCCGACTTTACCGATCAGCTAGCCAAATCACTGGCAGCTTATCCCGCCTCTTTTGCGCAAATGTTAGAGATGGAATTTCAAGAGACAGCCGTACAGGCTGATATTAATAACGCCGTGGCCGTGTTGCAGCGCTGTCGCGCCTTGGGAATTAGCGTCTCTTTAGATAATTTTGGTACTGGCTACTCGTCGTTAAGCCATTTAAATCAATTGCCTATCGACACCATTAAAATCGATCGCAGCTTTATCAGTGACTTATTGTCCAATGCTCATGACTTAAGCATGGTCACCAGCGTGATCCAGCTGGCTGCAACCTTGAAATTAAACGTGATGGCAGAAGGCGTAGAAGAGGTGGAGCAAGGCCAACGTTTGCTGCAATTAGGTTGCACTCAAGTGCAAGGTTACGGTATTTCACAACCCATGCCCGCCGCTCAAGTTGGTGGCTGGTTAAAAAGCTGGATCGCTAGCTCACAGTCACGTTGAACCGTAATGTGAGGGATGAGCCAACCCTATCTCCCGCTCTCCTCTTACCACTCACGCTAAGGAAGGGCCAGCGGCCACCAAGGCTTGGCCTTGCTGGGTGTCGGTAAACTTCTCAAAGTTGTTGATGAACAGCGTCGCCAATGTGTGTGCCTTTTCTTGCCACTCACGGCTATTTTTATAGGTATTGCGCGGGTCTAAGATATTGTGGTCTGTCATACCTGCTAATTGGGTAGGGATGGCCAACTTAAAATAGGGCAACTCGATAAAGTCTGCATCATTAATGGATCCGTCTAAGATGGCATTAATAATGGCGCGGGTGGCTTGAATGGAAATTCGCTGGCCCCTGCCGTTCCAGCCGGTATTCACCAAGTAGGCTTCAGCCCCGACCGCATCCATACGTTTGGCTAACACCTCGGCATATGTGGTGGGGTGTAGGCTTAAAAAAGCGGCTCCAAAACAGCTAGAAAACGTGGGTGTAGGCTCGGTAACGCCGCGTTCTGTGCCGGCTAACTTAGCGGTAAACCCCGATAAAAAATGATACTGCGCTTGCTCCCGGGTCAGTTTACTCACCGGCGGCAGCACGCCGAAGGCATCGGCAGTTAAGAAGATGACTTTCTTGGCGTGGCCGGCCCGAGAATGAGGCTGCACGGCGTTATCTATGTGGTAAATAGGGTAAGAAACGCGGGTGTTTTCGGTCTTGCTCGCATCATTAAAATCAACAGTGCCGTCGGCTAATACGGTGACATTTTCTAACAAGGCATCGCGGCGAATGGCGGCGTAAATCTCCGGCTCTTGCTCGGCGCTCAGCTGGATGGTTTTGGCATAACAGCCACCTTCAAAGTTGAACACGCCATCGTCATCCCAACCGTGTTCGTCATCGCCGATTAAGGCGCGTGCCGCATCGGTTGAGAGGGTGGTTTTACCCGTACCACTCAAACCAAAGAAGATGGCTACATCACCGTCTTTACCTATGTTGGCCGAGCAATGCATGGCTGCTATGCCTTTTAGTGGCAGCAGGTAGTTCATCATGGAGAACATGCCTTTTTTCATTTCGCCGCCATACCAGGTGCCACCGATCAGCTGCATGCGTTCGGTGAGATTAAACGCCACGAAGTTTTCGCTGTTTAAGCCCTGCGCCTGCCAGTGCGGATTCGTGCACTTAGCACCGTTCAGCACCACAAAGTCGGGCTCAAAGTCGGCATTCTCTGCGTTAGTCGGGCGGATAAACATGTTCTTCACGAAGTGCGCCTGCCAAGCGACTTCGGTAATAAAACGCACGGCCAGCCGAGTATCGGGGTTGGCGCCACAAAAGGCATCAATCACAAATAACCGCTTGCCGGATAGTTGACTGCTGACCAGATTTTTTAGCTCACGCCACGTTTGCTGGCTGATGGGCTTATTATCGTTTTTACCTTGATCGGCCCACCAGACGGTGTCGCGGGTGATGTCGTCACGCACTAGGTATTTATCTTTTGGAGAGCGCCCGGTAAAGATGCCGGTGTTCACGGCGACGGCACCTAAATGAGTTTCTATGCCTTGTTCGTAACCGCTTAAATCGCTGCAAGTTTCTTCGATAAATAGCTGTTCATAGGTTGGATTATGCAAGATGTCGGAAACATCATGGATCCCGTAGGGGGAAAGGTCTAACGGCGAAGCGTGAGAGGTCATAAGAACTTCCTATCGAAAAGAGATTCGATAAGCATAGGCACAGCTGTTATTTATGGCGGAAATTAATAGTAAAAGAGTGTTAATTAGCGGATTTAGCTCAAGTTTTAGGCATTGACGTTTAAAAAAGGGCCGCTAGGCCCCAGTTTCTTAAAATTTAATGAGTGAGCTTGCTTAATGCAAGGTGGGCGGCTCATTAAACAAGGTTTTAATGTCAGTTTCTGCGAAGCTATATTCTTGGCCACAATAGTCGCAATTCATCTCAATTGTACCTTGCTCTTGTATCACATCGA
>JAHLFI010000061.1 GCA_018883865.1 Candidatus Oceanisphaera merdipullorum | reverse complement strand
TGTTAGCCATGCGCGCCGAGCCGCTGCGCGTCAGCCCAGATGTGCTGCCTTATGAAGTCAGCAGCAACTTAAACCCGCGCACCCAAGCCCGCTTCAACGGTGAGCAGATCAACAGCTATCTTCCGCAAGATCCCAGCCGTATGTTATCGATTATTGAGTCCGTAAAAGCCATGGCTTAGAGGCCGCTGTCAGTCTTAAGCTACAAGCTAAGGCCAAACGCCGACCCACCCTCGATATTCTGCATCTTTTCACTCTGCTACCACACTCCACATCTTATTTTTAGCTATAAATCAAACATCAAGACCATAACGAGTCTTAAGCGATGGGTTTTAAACTTTCAGTTTTTAACTTCACGCTTCTGGTTCTTGCAACGCCTCTGCCAATAAGCGCGTTTGGTGCTCGGGCGACTGAGTATTGCGCGCCAATAAACGATACATGGCCGGCACAATAAACAGCGTCAGTAAGGTGGCCAAAGATACACCGGCAAACACCACTACCCCCACGGTTTGGCGGCTTTCGGCGCCGGCACCGCTGGCTAATATCAGTGGTATGGCGCCAATAATGGTAGTGAAGGCGGTCATCAAGATGGGCCGCAAGCGACGTACCGCAGCGTCGGTCACGGCTTCATCAAAGGGCACGCCGCGGTCGCGTAATTGGTTAGCAAATTCCACAATCAAGATGCCGTTCTTGGTGACTAAGCCTATCAGCATCACCATGGCAATTTGGCTGTAAGCATTTAGGCTCATGTCGGCAAAGTACAAGCCTAATAAACCGCCCACTAAGCCGAGCGGCACCGTCAATAACACGATAAAGGGATGGATAAAGCTCTCAAATTGCGCCGCTAAAATTAAAAACACGACGACCAATGCCAAACCAAACACGAAGGCCACATCACTTTGGTTATTCTTATATTCCAGTGACTCGCCTTTATAATCGGCGATGGCGTTATCGGGTAAGTTTTCTCGCACTAGATTATCTAAATAAGCCAGCGCTTCACCCAAGCTGTAATTACCTACCAAGTTAGCGCTCAGGGTAATGGCTTTTTTGCGGTTGTAATGATTAAGCGACGCCGAAGTGCCCTGCTCATTTAAGCTCACTAGATTGTCGAGCGAGATTAATTCGCCTTGGCCGCTGCGCAAATAAATACCACCCAAATCGCTAAGCTGGTTAAACATCTCTTGCTGACCTTTTAGATACACATCGTATTCTTCGCCTTGACGCTCATAGGTAGTCATCGCTTGGCCACCCAGCAGCACATTAAGGCTGTCTGCAACCTCGGTTACCGAAATGCCCAGCTTAGCCGCGCGCGCTTGATCTACTTCTACCAGCAATTCGGGTTTAGTGGGTGCGTAGTCAAGATCGAGATCACTTAAGCCTGGGTTTGCTTGCGCAAGCTCCCGTAATTGCTGGGCCCATAGGTAGAGCTCATCGTAATCACTGCCGGTTATCACAAACTCCACCGGTGAGCTGGAGCCGCTGCGAATTGACGAAGGCATAATCGGTATCACCAAGACATCGGCCACATCGCGGGTGAGGTCTCGAATACGGTTAACCACTTGCTCGGCAGATACATCACGTTGGTCCCAGTTTTCTAGGCTAATGATCACCATACCGCTGTTCACACCTCCGCCAAAACCTGGGGTGCGCACCGTTAAATTAGTGACAATACCCTCGTCAAGCAGCGCATTCAGTCGTTGCTCAAGCTCGCCCATGGCTAAGCTCATGCGTTCAAAACTGGCCCCTTCGGCACCGCGTACCATCACAAATATCGAACCACGGTCTTCTTTAGGAGTCAGGCTTTGTGGGATCAAAACCAGTAGCCAAGCAGTGAGTCCCACTGCCACTACCATGACTATCGGAGCCCACCAAGGGCGTTTGTTTTTACGTTGCCGCTTATTTTTTTCTACACCTTTGCCTTTGTTTTCACTCTCACCTTGGCTCAAGCCTTTATTGAGTAGGTGCCGATAGCCGCGTTCCAGTTTGGCAAAGCCTGCATTAAAGTACAGCGCCAAGCGACTGGGTGCCTGATTGGGCTTTAATATTTTCACACTCATTACTGGACTTAACGTAAGTGCTACTAAGGATGAGAACACCACGGCCGCCGACAACAAAACCGCAAATTCGGTAAAAATCCGCCCAATAATGCCCCCCATAAAGACGATGGGTACAAATACCGCCACTAAGGTAAGCGTGGTGGCAATCACCGCAAAGCCGACTTCGCGGGTGCCATAATAAGCCGCGGCCAACGGCGAACGACCGCGTTCCAAATGATGATAAATATTTTCCAGCACCACAATGGCATCATCCACCACCAGCCCTATGGCCATGATCAGCGCCATCAGGGTGATCAGGTTCACCGAATAACCCAAGGCATAGGCAGCAATAAAGGCGCTGATCAAAGACACCGGCACGGTAATGGCCGGTATTAAGGTGGCGCGCATTTGCCCTAAGAAAATATAAATGACCAACACCACCAAACCGATTGTGATCAGCAGCGTTTGATAGACCTCATCGATGGCGCTGTCGATAAACACCGAGCTGTCAAAAGTCCAAGTAAGCTCTGTGCCCTCGGGTAAAAACGGCCGCTGGGCGAGAATCGCCTTCTTTACGCCGTTCACCACGTCCAAGGTATTAGCTTGGCTTTGTTTGACTATGCCCAAGCCCACTACGTTTTGGCCGTTAGAGCGAAATAAGGTGTTTTCCGGCTTTTCGCCTTCCCACACCTCGGCTACATCCGATAAATAAATGCGGCTATCAGAGTCGATACTGCGAATAGTTAGCCGTTTAAAATTAGCGGCCTCCTCATAACTGCGCTGAATACGGGTGGCGTAATTTTGCTGACTATTTTCCAGCATGCCGGCGGGCAGCTCGACGTTTTGTGAGCGCAGGGCTGCACGAATATCGGCCACAGTGACCCCTCTTGCCGCCATGGCGACCGGGTCTAAGCGCACGTTCATCACACGCTCTTTGCGCCCGCCCACGACGACTGAGCTCACACCATCGAGCAAACTAAAACGATCTGCTAATACGTTTTCTGCGTAATCGCCCATGGCCAGCGGCGCCATGCCGGTAGAGCGCAAGGTTATCCACAAGATCACATCATTGCGCCCGGTATCTTTGGTGACGATAGGTGCATCTGCGTCTTCGGGGAGCTTTCGCGAGGCCCGTGCCACGGCTTCGCGCACATCACTGGCAGCACTGTCTAAGTCACGAGCTGGATCAAATTCGATGGTAATGCTGGAGTTACCATCTGTGGTGCTGGAGCTGATGTATTTCACATCACTGATACCCGACAGCTCATCTTCCAGACGCTTGGTGACTTGCACTTCTAATACGTCGGCACTGGCTCCCGTGTAGGTGGTACGCACAGTGACCACGGGTGAGGTAGTGTCAGGCATTTCCCTAAGCGGTAACTCCAAGAAGGAGATCAAGCCAAACACACATAACATTAAGCTGATCACAGTGGCCAGTACGGGCCGCGCAATCGAGAGATCAGAGATCTTCATCTAATACCTCAACGACACTGCCTTCGCGCACCTTAACGGCGCCAGCACTGATCACGCGCTCGCCGGCCTTAAGACCCTCTACTATGGTGACCTGCTCGCCCATATTGCGGCCAATAGTCACGTCACGACGGTGTACTTTATTTTCGGCATCCACCACATATACATAACGCTGTTGGCCAGCATAAAGCAGACTTTGCACAGGAATCACCAATTGCACGCTGTTATCTATGGTCAGCGATACTCGCATCAGCATGCCAGGCATGAGCGGTGTATCTGGTAACGCATTGTCAAACAGCAAACGCACAGTGGTATTTAAGTTCTCGCTGTTCACACTGGGCGCCATCACCGCCAGCTTGCCGCTAAAAGGCCGATCGCCGTAAGCATCACTGACCGCGGTAAGCGTCTCGCCCACTTTTATGGCATGGATATACCGCTCAGGCAGCGGCACATCCAGCTTCAATTGACTGATGTCTAATAAGTCCGCCACCGGCTCATTGGCGGCTAACAAGGCGCCGGGCGCCACATCACTCAAGCCCATCACACCACTAAAAGGGGCATGTAGAGTGAGATAAGACGCTTGTACGCGCACTGCGGCTAACTTGGCCTCACTCATGGCCACCGCGGCTTTTTGGCCATCCAGCTCAGTTTGAGTCACGGCTTTACGCTGAAACAGAGCGCTGTAATTTTTATAAATACGCTGCGTATCCATGAGTGCGGCTTCTGCGTCTCGCACCTGCGCTTGGGCGGCTCTGTCATCTAAGCTCAACAGAATATCGCCTTTTTTGACCGCTTGGCCCGACTCAAAATGCACCTGTGTCACGCGAGCACTCACTTGCGGCGCTATCGCCACCTGCTGCTTGGCTTTTAAGGTGCCCACTAGCTCTATGCTGGCCATCATCGGCTGTTCGGTCACGTCGGCTGTGGTAACCACGGCTTTATATTGGGCTTGAGTTAAGGGTGAAAAAAACACCATTATGCTCAAAAAAGTGCTAAATAAAGCACCTAACCAAACCGAGTTATTATTCTTATATCCCATGCTTTTCTTCTTCCTTATATAAAGCTCGCTCCAGTGTACCTCGTTCGAGCCTGCAAACTATGTCTGGTAGGCGGCAAAACGTGACAAGCTGTGACTGAAAAACCGCATAAGCTGAAAGTGATAAGCCGTCAGCTAAAGATAAGACCCACTCTCGACTCGCTATACGCTATGTCTTGCTCCTGCATTTTGCTAGCATACTGCCATCTTGGTACCTCAGTGACCTGCGCATTACTCTTGCATTTACTCTCGGCTTTAACATTGGGCATATACACAGCTATGAAAGTTATCTCCTTTAATATCAATGGTCTTAGGGCGCGTTTGCATCAACTGCAAGCCATTATCGACAAACACCAGCCAGACGTGATCGGCCTGCAAGAAATCAAGGTCCACGACGAAGCCTTTCCCATAGAGGCCGTAGAAGCCATGGGCTATCAGGTGTATTTTCATGGTCAAAAAGCCCATTACGGCGTGGCCATGTTGTGCAAGCAAACACCATTAGAGGTGCGCAAAGGCTTTCCCGGTGATGAAGAAGATGCCCAACGCCGCATGATCATGTGCCGCTTCGCCCGCCCCGATGGCAGTGACATCACCATCTTAAATGGCTATTTTCCGCAGGGTGAAAACCGCAAACACGAAACTAAGTTTCCGGCCAAAGCGCGTTTTTACGAAGACTTGCAGGCCTACCTCACCGAATATCACACCCCAGACCAAGCGGTGATAGTGATGGGGGATGTGAATATTTCGCACACGGATTTAGATATTGGCATTGGTGAGCTTAATCGCAAACGTTGGTTACGTGACGGTAAATGCTCATTTTTACCAGAAGAGCGAGAGTGGATGGCGCGCTTATTAAGCTGGGGACTCACCGATACATGGCGTTTACAAAATGCCGAGCAGACCGAGCAATATTCATGGTTTGATTATCGCAGCCGTGGCTTCGATGATAACCGCGGCCTGCGTATCGATTTAGTGTTGGCCACCCAGCCGTTAATCGAACAACTAGTAGACACAGGCATCGACTACGAACTGCGCGGCATCGACAAGCCCTCGGATCACGCACCGATTTGGGCGACGTTTAAATAAAAGCGGGAAACAATAAGCTAAAAGCCGGACATTAAAAATAAACATAGAGCGGGTAGATTCGGGTATTTTTCCCGCTCTTA
>JAHLFI010000007.1 GCA_018883865.1 Candidatus Oceanisphaera merdipullorum | reverse complement strand
AAAAATAAGTGCTTCGCTATCCTTTCTTGTATTCAATAGACAACACAAACAGCGCATTCGCAGCTTAGAAAGAGGCGACTAGGATAGCCTCAGCCGACCGTCACATAACAAGGATGTTATGTGTTTGAGCGCTACATGGATGTACTTGAGCGTGTCGGAGGAGGCTACCGAGCTGCCTCTTCGCACGTACTATCCGCAAACAACATGCCTTGTTACAGCCTTGTGCATCAGATCCGCCGTTGGCGGATTTCGCGGTTAAAACGCGCGACTACAATTCAGCATTAGCCCTTAAACGCCGCTCTTGCCGCCGCAGCTACAGGATTCAACAGCGGCACAGAAAACTGCGGTTGCAGGCGTTCTGCCGCGGCAGAAAGTGGCCCTCCACCGAAAATAATGGCTTGGGCACCGTCCTTGATGGACTCACGAATAGCTGTACTTAAGGCCGCATCTAGCCATGCTGGATTCGCCAATAACACCTGACCATCACTTTGAGTAACGCGCGCGCCGCAGTACTGTTCGCCTATACCTAACTCGGTTGCCCGCTCGGTAAACGAGGCCAGTAAATCTATATCTGGCGTGATAGTGACAATGCCAAAACAACGGCCATCAGCGCCAGCCTCCATAAACACTGACTCACCTATGCCTAATACTGGAATAGATACTCGGGCACGCAGAGCTCTCAAACCAGGATCGCTAAAAGCCGCCACTATAATGGCGCCAGTTTTCTCTAAATCGGTCAGCACCTGTGCGGCTTGTAACCCCAAGGCTAACACGCCCTGCTCTGCGAGCTGCATATCTGCAGGCGTGGCCAATAAAGCAGGCACTTGGGTATTGGTTTTACCAATTACGCGTATGCTGGGCCCCACTACAGCTTGCGCCTGCTCCACCATGAGTGCGGTGGCGTCACTGTTGCCGTTAGGGTTGATCAAGATGAGGTGTTTAATGGTGAGTTCCTACCAGCTTGTAGAGAAAATAGCGTATTTATCCAGACTGAATCGCTAACAACTCAGGATACCCACTAAGGGAAATAGATGGATGCAGCTTAGCGTGCAATTCTATTACCTAGCTGCACCCATTTAGAGAATACCCTTTAAAGCAAACTTAGTTTTTCATTTGCTCATTGCTGCCTTGGCCAATTTTGGCTTGGTATTGATCAAATACCTGTTTTTTCTCGTCCAGCGGCAAATGAGTCGTTTCAATGCCTTGGCTACCAAAGTCGCGTTGCATGCGCTCATATAAATAGTCGGTAGACCAACCGTAACTTTCACCTACTTCGTCATCGGCGCAATACACCAACTTAGATACGCCCGCTTGGATCATGGCCGCCATGCACATGGCACAAGGCTTGCCGCTGGCATACATAGTGCTGCCGGTAAAAGAGCTGGTTTTATGCTGCTTGCCAGCATTACGAATGGCTTGAATTTCTGCGTGAGCGGTGCAGTCGTGATCGATATAGCTTTCGTTTACGCCCTCGGCTAATACCACACCGTCGCGCACTAACAGGGCACCAAAGGGTTGGCCGCCACGCACTACATTGTCGCGCGCAAGATCTATGGTGGTTTTAATAAAATCCAAATCTGACATTATTCACAGTCTCCATACCAATTCTGGTGCTAAAAAAGTATAGCGCTCTGGCTAAATATGCAGAAAAGATCATAACCGATAACTAATTAATATTCAGTCACTTAGAACTTAACAACCTAGCTAGCAAACTCTTGAATTTTAAATAGCTCATGCCAAAGGCAGCTGCACTCGTACCTCAAACCCGTCCGCTTGACCCAGAGCAGGGGAATGTAGGCTTAACTGCCCGCCGGCGCCTACGGCTATGGCCTGTACTATGGCGAGCCCTAAGCCACTACCTTGTTCTGCAAGCTGTGATTCATTCTCTTTATAACTCTCTTTAACATGCGGCCCGCGCACAAAACGTCCAGTTAAACCCGACAAGGCTTCTGTGGGCAGCACAATACCGGCATTGCGCACACTCAACACGCCTGCGCTCGATAGGCTGACATTAATCACGCCCTCGGGCGCGCCGTATTTATGGGCATTTTCCACTAAGTTGCGCAGCAATATACCTAAAGCATCCATGTCCATGATGGTGAACACAGCGGTCTCGGGCACTTGCAGTTGTAGCTTATGCTCATCGGTTAGGCGGCTCAGCTCAGTCATTAAATAGCGCAATACTGGCAGCACATCATAAGGCTCGGCCGCGATTAAGGCCCCGCCCTCAGCTTTAGCTAATTGCATGAGTTTTTCTGACAATCTGACGAGGCGTTGTAAGGATTTTTCAATTTGTTGTGTTCTCAGTCCTGCGGCCGGCACTTCTTGTTGCAAACGCTGCACTTGCGCCAAGGCCGCGGCCAAAGGGGTGCGCAGTTCATGGGCGCTGTTGGCGGTAAAGCTACGCTCCGACTCTAGCGCTCGGCGCAGCCTGTGTAACAGCTGATCGACCGCCTCACTCACAGGGGTAATTTCGCTCGGCAAATCGGTTGCCACTATGGGTGACAAGTCTCCGGCGCCACGGGTGGCGAGCGCGGCTTTATAAGCCAAGACACTGCGCAGGCTAAAACGCACCAACAACCAAATGCCAAGCAAACTCAGCGGAATAAGCAGCAATAGCGGCAGCAAGAGAGCCAAAATTGCGGTGTGCATGGCCGCTTGTCGGTGCGCCAACGGCTCCACCACTTCAATAAAAATAGTGCTGCTTACCGCAGACTCACCATAGATCCGATAACCGTCTTGGGTACTAAAACCGAGACTGGGCAAAGCACTAAACAGCGTTAAATCCAAATCATGGGATTTCAACAACACAGTGCCATTAATATCGCGTACCAAGTAACTGAGGAGTTCTTTATGAAACTTTACCGCTTTATTGGGTCGCAGCACGGCAATTTGCTGAGGCATAGAGGGGCGTTCACGGTTCAAAATTTCCGTTACCGCCAGCGGTAAGATGCGCTGGGCGGTTTCTTCCATGCCGCTATCAAAGGCTTCATATAATTCATGGCGTAGCACTAAGCCAGACGCTAAGGTGGCGGCCAACCACAACAGCGTTACACCCAAGGTCAGGCCAACACCCAAGCGCCCTTGCAGGCTGTTAGTCCATAACATTAACCGCTTAAACTTCATTGCTAGCGCCTTTCATGGCTTTCGTCTTGTTGATGATTTTTATCTCGCTCATGGCTCTGCTCTCGCTCATGACTGCGCCAGCCGGTAACCCATGCCGCGCACGGTTTCGATTACCTCACTGCCGAGGCGTTTGCGCAGTCGGCTTACATACACTTCTATGGTGTTACTTTCGATTTCGGCACCAAATTCATAGAGGCGATCTTCGAGCTGCGTCTTAGATAGCAAGGCGCCGGGGCGCTGTAATAAGGCTTCAAAAACCGCCCATTCGCGGGCCGTAAGGTCTAACGCTTGGCCGTTTTTATGTATCGCATGATTCACCAAGTCCACTTCTAGTCCGCAGACAGTAAGTAACGGATTGGGATTACCCTGATAGCGCCGTGCCACCGCGGCTAAGCGCGCCGACAGCTCGCTTAAATCGAAGGGTTTCACCAAATAATCGTCAGCTCCGGCATTAAGGCCCGCAATCCGATCCGAGACTTGGTCGAAGGCGGTTAAAATAATCACAGGTACCGTATTTCCCGCCGCCCGCAGCCGTTGCAAAAAATCTAAGCCTCGGCCATCAGGCAACATTAAATCCAACAAAATTAAGTCGTAAGGCGTGGTCAACAGGCAGCCATCGGCTTGCTTTAAGCGCGTAACCCAATCTACCGCATGGCCATCAGCGGCAATTTGCTCGCGAATGGCATCACCCAGATCTGTGGTGTCTTCTATCAGTAGTATTCGCATTGCCGATCCTCGAATGAATATTGCCTGTGAGAATAACTAACTTAGCTGACAACAGGCTGAAATAAGCAACACTGTTCGTCTATATAAGCGTGATGAGCACAAACATAAACCGCAGCGAACAAGTGGCCGCCAACAAAAACCAAGCCTGATATCCAGTAGCCGCAGTATAAGGCTGGGCACTCATTTCTGGCTGGCCGTTATTTTGTTCGTTCAGCTTAGTGTCAGCAAAGTAAGCCATCCTTAAGGCTCAACCACAGAGGAGTACACCATGAAACATTTATTATTGACTGCCACCACCCTAGCCTTAGCCCTTGGCGCCAGCAATGCTTATGCAGATGACGATTGTTATGACGCAGTCGCCAATTGGCAGCCACAAGAAACGCTGCGCCAGCTGCTAGAAGCCAAAGAGTGGCAAGTGAATCGTATCAAGGTCGATGACGGTTGTTATGAAGTGACAGGCTTGGATAAAGCCGGGAATCGCATTGAAGCCCAATTTTCGCCAGCCTCTTTGCGCGTACGCAGCTTTGATGTGGAATTTGCCGACAATGCCGATATCTCTGGCTACCCTATGTTGCCCGCGCCCGTATCTGGGGTAGCAGCGCCCGTAGCCGCCGTGCCTGCTGCACCTATTCAACCTGGAGTACCCGTAGCAGCACCCGCTCCTGCTGTACCCGCATTGCCAGCTACGGCCCCTACCCAACCTTAATAATGAGTAAG
>JAHLFI010000060.1 GCA_018883865.1 Candidatus Oceanisphaera merdipullorum | reverse complement strand
ACGGCGATACGCCTGAGCCCGAGGCGATCAGCGCTTTACTCGAACAAGTCCCTACTCACGGCGAGCCGTGGGAAATCATGCCGATCCGCTTGGCTAATGACTGCAATATTCGTTTATTGCCGCTGCGCACCCTATTAGTGTATTTGGAACTCAATCAGATTATTGAGTCCCAATACAGCTACTACGGCGATTATCGCTTTAAATTTTTAGCCTCTCAAGACGACATTCTCAGCCTCTTTAACCCTGAACGGCAGGCCTTTTTAAGCGCCGTGTTTACGGGCTCACCCATGGCCAGAACCTGGTGCCAAGTGGACTTTGACGCCATTTGGCAACACAGCGGTGGCGAGCGCAAGCGCATAATTAGTGCGCTGGATTATTTGCACCAGCAAGGACTGATCAGCCTCGAAAGCAAACAAATGATCGAGGTGTATAAGGTGCTGCAGCCCAACTTCAATTTGGCTGAAGAAACAGCTCGTTTGTATCAGTTATTCTTGCAAAAAGAACACAGTGAAGTCTCGCGTCTCAAAGAGATGATCGCGTTTTTTGAAAGCACAGCATGCTTGAGCCACCATTTAGCCGCATACTTTGCCGATGATAATGCCCCCCAGATCTGCGGCCATTGCTCAGTGTGTGCAGGTAAAGCGGCTAAACTGCCCAAACCCAAGACACCGCCTTTGCCCAATAGCAAACAATTACAAGCTTGGTGCCAGCCCTTGCAAGCGCTCAGCTCACCGTTATTAAATCCACACCCGTTAAGCCCGCATACGCTAGCCTGCTTTTTGTCTGGCATTAGCACGCCATTACTCAACCGCTTAAAAGCCAAGCAACAAAGTGGTTTTGCCAAATTAGAGCAGCACGGCTTTAACGATATTCGCAGTGCGTTGGCCCTAGAAAATATAACGCCTGAGGGCCAGCACTAAGCGCCCAGATAAGCCAAAGCAATTTTTACCCCCTTCTTTGTTACGAGAAGCCTGGCAAAAATATTTAGCCGCCGTCTTTTTATCGCTTAATGGTGCGCTTGTCTTTCCTGACCACTTAAAACGTAAAACAAACGGCCATCTAAATGGCTTAGCCTTTACTAACTCGTCATAAAATCCTATATTAGCTCGTCGGTTTAACCGACTTCGTTCTCGGGGCGGGGTGCAATTCCCCACCGGCGGTAAAATATGCGGTCTACATCGCCATATTCAGCCCGCGAGCGCTTTATTAGCCATAACATAGGCCAATAAAGGTCAGCAGATCTGGTGTAAACCCAGAGCCGACGGTAATAGTCCGGATGATAGAGAACGTCAGACATGTCCTTTAATACAGCAGACTCAGCCTAGCACTGAGATCATGCTCACCAAAGATCATGGCCAACAGCAAAGTCTCACTTTGCTTGGTGCCGTGCTTGCCTGTACGTTCGCCCTGATTCAGTAATTTTTATAACGGGATTTACCATGGATCAGAGCTTAACGAAACACACTGAATTTAACGTCCGCGACCAACGCATCGCCTTTATTCACGCCTCTTGGCATACCGAAATCGTGCTTAATTGCTTGGTCGGTTTTCGCAGCCAGCTTGCCGAGCTCGGTTATGACGTGGACAAAATTGACGTCATTGCCGCGCCTGGCGCCTATGAAATTCCGCTGCAAGCTAAGCTGCTCGCCAAAACCGGCCAATATGCCGCCATTGCCTGCAGTGGTTTAGTGGTGGATGGCGGCATTTATCGTCATGATTTTGTGGCGCAGGCGGTATGCACAGGCTTGATGCAAGTCCAGTTAGAAACCGAAGTGCCAGTGCTAACCGCGATTTTAACGCCTCATCATTTTCATGAGCACGACGAGCATAAGCAATACTACAGCCGTCACTTTGTGCTTAAAGGCCAAGAGCTGGCCAATGCCGCCGATGGTGCCATGCGCATGACGGCCCAAGCTAAAGCACGCTAATCCCATTTAGCCGCAAAAATAAGTGCATAAACTACTAAACGGGCCTTTGGCCCGTTTTTCGTTCTCTCTTCAGTCATAAGTCCTGCACTTGTTATCTGCACGCCCAGAATTCGCGAGTTACTTTTTTCTTAGATTGTTATAAATCATTAATTTAAATATTAACTAGCTTAATGAAGCCATTAAAAAAGCACCAAACCCAAAAGGTTCGGTGCTTTTTCATTTTAGACGATTTTTTTAGCTGCTAGCTAAAAGCCTACTTTCAAGACTGTTATTGACTAAATATTAGTCCATTATCGTCGGCATCCAGCACGAGCGGCTTACCTGGCGTCACCTTGCCAGACAAAATAGCTTGCGCCAGTGGGTTTTCGATCTTTTGCTGAATGGCTCGTTTTAACGGCCGTGCGCCAAACAGCGGATCGAAACCGGCTTCGGTCAGCTGCTCTAATAACGGTTCGGTAACGGTTACCTCGAAGCCTTTGTCCGCTAATCTTTCCATTAAGCTTTGCAGCTGAATACGCGCGATAGACTTGATTTGCTCGACCGCCAGTGGATGAAACACCACTATATCGTCAATACGGTTAATAAACTCAGGCCTAAACTGATGGCTCAGCACGCCCATCAACATATCTTTCATTTCGTCATAAGCTTTGTCGTGGTTATGCTCTTGAATAAGATCTGAACCTATGTTTGAGGTCATGATCACTACCGTATTACGAAAATCTACGGTGCGCCCTTGCCCATCGGTCAGGCGACCATCATCCAGTACCTGCAATAAAATATTGAATACATCCGGATGCGCCTTTTCCACTTCATCAAGCAAGATCACCGAATAAGGCTTGCGTCGTACCGCCTCCGTTAAGTAACCGCCCTCTTCATAGCCCACATACCCTGGAGGTGCGCCCACTAAACGAGACACTGAATGTTTTTCCATAAACTCTGACATGTCGATACGGATCATGGCATCACGGCTGTCGAATAGAAAATCTGCTAATGCCTTACATAACTCTGTTTTACCGACACCCGTTGGCCCCATAAATAAGAAAGAGCCCACTGGGCGATTAGGATCCGATAACCCAGCGCGGCTGCGACGAATAGCATTGGAAACCGCATCCACAGCTTCGTTTTGGCCGATCACCTGATCGTGCAAGCTATCTTCCATGCGCAGTAGTTTATCTTTTTCGCCTTCGAGCATTTTGGATACCGGAATACCGGTCCAACGCGACAGCACATCGGCTATTTCTTCGTCGGTAACGCGATTTTTTAATAGATGCTGCTCTTGCATCTCGGCTTGACCGGCCAAATCCAGCTGCTTTTCCAACTCAGGAATACGACCATATTGCAGCTCAGACATACGGCCTAAATCGCCGGCACGGCGGGCAACTTCCAGCTCGCGACGCACTTGCTCGAGCTCAGACTTAATATGCTGAGTACCGGCCATGGCGGCTTTTTCTGATAGCCAAATTTCTTCCAGATCCGCGTATTCGGCTTCTTTTACCGTTAGCTCATCACGGATCAGCTGCAAACGCTTGATGCTGCCTTCGTCGTCTTCTTTTAGCAGCGCTTGTTCTTCTAGCTTGAGCTGAATAATACGTCGCTCTAATTTATCTAGCGGCTCGGGCTTAGAGTCGATTTGCAAACGAATGCTGGACGCGGCTTCATCGATAAGATCGATGGCTTTATCCGGCAGCTGACGGTCAGCTATGTAGCGATGCGACAACACGGCCGCCGCCACTATGGCCGGATCGGTAATTTGCACATGGTGATGCAGCTCATAGCGCTCTTTTAAGCCACGCAAGATGGCGATGGTGTCTTCAACCGATGGTTCGTTAATGAGTACCTTTTGAAAACGGCGCTCTAACGCGGCATCTTTTTCAATATATTGACGGTACTCATCCAGCGTAGTGGCACCCACGCAATGCAGCTCGCCACGGGCTAGAGCCGGTTTCAGCATGTTACCCGCATCCATGGCACCTTCACCTTTGCCGGCGCCGACCATAGTGTGCAGCTCATCGATAAACAGGATCACTTGGCCTTCTTCTTTAGCCAACTCGTTGAGGAGCGCTTTAAGACGCTCTTCAAACTCACCGCGATACTTAGCGCCCGCAATCAGCGCACCCATATCAAGCGACAATACCCGCTTACCTTTTAAGCCTTCGGGCACTTCATTATTAATGATGCGCTGGGCCAACCCTTCGGCAATGGCCGTTTTACCTACGCCAGGTGCACCTATGAGTACGGGGTTATTTTTGGTACGACGTTGCAACACCTGAATGGTGCGACGAATTTCATCATCACGCCCAATCACAGGGTCTAACTTGCCCTGCTCGGCGCGCTCGGTGAGATCGATAGTGTATTTCTCTAACGCTTGGCGGTTTTCTTCCGCATTAGGATCATCCACCTTTTGCCCACCACGTACCTCTTCGATGGCTTTACTTAAATTTTCTTTACTTAAACCACAGCGCTTAAGCAGCTCACCCAGCTCGCCTTGTTCATCCACGGCGGCCAGCAAGAATAATTCGGAGGAGATGTAAGTGTCTTTACGCTGTTGCGCCAATTTATCGCACTGATTCAATAAACGCGCCAATACCGGCGAAACTTGCATATCCAGCTCTGAACCGCTCACTTTAGGTAAACGATCTAGCGATTTGTCTAACTCTACACGCAGCGTATTACCGTCTACTCCGGCGTTAGTCAGCAAGGGGCGTAAAGTACCTCCTTCTTGGTTAAGCATGGCGATCAGCAAGTGTGCGGGCTCTATATAAGCATGATCTCGCCCCACAGCCATCGATTGGGCATCTTGCAGGGCAAGTTGAAATTTACTGGTAAGACGATCGAGTCGCATCAGAACCTTCCTCCAACAACCCGCACACTGCGGGATAAGATAGATGTTTACTGATATTAAAGATGGGGGAGAATGATGAAATATCAAGCTTTGAGCTAAAGAAAATACAGCGCTTAGCTAGACAGAAACATTAAGGGCAAACTTAAAACCCTCTTTGCAATGAAAGCCACGAAAAAATTAACGTGAGACAGTACAAGAAATAAAAATTATTAAGGAAGAACAGATTCACAGCTATAAGCTGCATCTTTAATCTTACTAATAAAGTACTTTGTCTGATTTAATAACTATTTTGTGGTTGGGTGGATTTCGCTGCGAGAAAGTCTTTAAGGTTGTTGATGCCTAGGTTTAGCTTAGTGTTGCATTTACTCCAACCAAATCAAACTGGCTTGGCGGCCGGTTTTGGGCTCGCGTCGATAGGAAAAAAAACGATCGCTATCGGTATAGGTGCAATAGTCACCGCCGTAACACTGGGTAACCCCAGCAGCGGCCAGCCTTAAGCGCGCCAGCTGGTAAATATCAGCTAACCATTTATCAGCGCTAGGATCGCCATGAGTTACAAAAGCACCCGCGCTCTGTGGCAAATGCGCCACAAAAGCGGCACGCACTTCGCCACCCACTTCAAAAGCACTTGGGCCAATGGCAGGCCCTAACCAAGTCATTACGTTAGCCGGATCCACGTCCATGGCCTGCAAGGTACTCTCTAATACGCCGTTCGCCAGTCCACGCCAGCCCGCATGAGCCGCCGCCACTACGGTGCCCGCCGTGTCGCAAAACAATACCGGCAAGCAATCGGCGGTCATAATGGCGCATACCTGTTCAGGGGTACGACTCAGTACGGCGTCGGCAACCGCAGGGGTGCTGCTTTGCACAGACAATGGCAAAGTAACCACGCCCGTGCCGTGCACTTGCTCTAACCACACCGGCTTATTAGTTAAGTGCAAATAGCAGGCTAGCTTATCGCGATTAAGTTCTACGTCAGCGAGCATATCGCCGACGTGTGTGCCTAAATTTAAACTGGTGAATGGCGGCGCACTAACGCCACCGCTGCGCACAGTTTGTGCACTACGCACATTGGCCGGTGCCGGCCAACTTGGTCGGATCAGATTCATCGCAGGTTTCGGCCCTTAATTTTACGTCCGTTCTTTATATCCACACTCTATGATCACGCTCTACGTCCAGACAAGGTCATCAGGATGGGCTGCGGTGTCGGCTTTTAACAACCGAATAAGCTCCACGAAATCATCCGGTAATGGCGACTGCCACTCCATCATTTCGCCGGTAATCGGATGCTCTAAACGCAATAACACCGCATGCAAGGCTTGGCGTTTAAACTCACGTAAGAAGGCCAACAATTCTGGCTCGGCATTCCGAGGCGGTTTCATACGGCCACCGTAGGTAGGATCACCCACCAGCGGGTGTTGCAAGTGCGCCATGTGCACCCTAATTTGGTGAGTACGACCGCTTTCTAGACGCAGGCGTAAACGAGTGTGAGCGCGAAACTTTTCCATCACTCGATAGTGAGTGCGAGCCGGTTTACCCGATGGCACAACCGCCATTAAGACACGTTGCGTAGGATGACGACCAATATTGGCGTCTACCGTACCGCCCGAGGTCATGTGGCCAATCGCAACTGCCTCATACTCTCGGGTAATATCGCGGCCCTGCAGCGCCGTCACCAGATGAGTTTGTGCGGGGATAGTTTTCGCCACTACCATCAAACCTGTGGTGTCTTTGTCGAGGCGATGCACTATGCCGGCGCGGGGCACTTCGGCAATGCTTGGACAGTAATGCAAAAGCGCATTCAACATGGTACCGCCAGGCGTACCGGCACCCGGGTGCACCACTAAACCGGCTGGCTTGTTGATGACCATAATGGCATCGTCTTCATAAACGATGTTTAACGGTATGTCTTCGGGGTCGAAGCGCACATCGTCTTCAAGCTCGGCATGTATCTGTACTTGCTGACCTAGGGTCACTTTAGCGCGCGGCGTATTGGCCACTTGGCCATCGAGCGTTACTTGATCTAACTGGATCCACGTTTTTATTCGAGTACGAGAATAATCGGTAAACATTTCCGCCAACGTCTGATCTAAACGTTGACCATGTTGGTGTTCGGCGACGGTGCCATTTAATTCGATTTGCTGACTCATAGCGACACTGGTTACCAAATGATGTTTAATTGGGTATTCTAACGTTTCTTGACGCTGAGCTTAATCAGTTTCCGCAAACTTGACGCTTAAATCGCAAAAATGGACTCTTTACATGGCTAAACAACGACGCGTATGGCTCACTTTGACCCTTGCCTTGGCATTGGCGGCCACTGGCTGCTCGAGCACCAAAAAAGATTCAGTTCCAGATGAGCCACCTGAAGTGCTTTATCAAGACGCACAAGCTCGTTTACAATCGGCCAATTACATTCGTGCCGCCGAGTTACTGGAAGCCATTGACTCACGTTATCCATTTGGGCCTTACTCTAACCAAGTGCAGCTGGACTTAATTTATGCCTATTATAAGCAAGATGATTCGGCCCGCGCCTTGGCTAACATTGATCGCTTTATTCGTTTAAATCCAAATCACCCCAGTGTTGATTACGCCCAATATATGCGCGGCTTAACCAATATGGCCACAGATTACAATTTCTTCCAAGAACTGATGAATATCGACCGTACCGACCGCGATCCGGCTTATGCACGCCAAGCCTTTGCCGATTTTGGTCAGCTCTTGCGCCAACACCCCGACAGCGCCTATGCAGCCGATGCGCGTTTACGCATGATAAGTTTAAAAAATCGCTTAGCGAAATATGACTTGGCCGTGGCGCAGTTTTACATGAAACGCGGCGCTTGGTTAGCCGCCGCCAATCGAGCCAAGCAAGTGGTGGAGTCTTATCCCGATACCGACACCTTGCAGCCCGCGTTAACCATAATGGGTGAGGCTTACGACACTCTGGGTTTAACCGAAATGGCTAACAATGCCAAAGCCGTAAAACGGGCTAATTTCGCAGCAACAGAATAGCTGCATCTCTTCGCACGTCAGCTACAAAAAAGCCCTAATTTATTAGGGCTTTTTTATTCATGTGTCCCATCCTAATTAAGGCCATAGTTATTGAACTATTGAGCTATTGCGCCAATAAGCCCAATTCTCGGCATATATTTCATTGACGTGGCGTGGGTGGCGACATTGGATACGCGCAGTTATCCGCAATGGCTTTGGTATTGTCTTTGTCGAAAATGACTAAGTCTGGCGCCAATCCAACATCGAACTTGCGGAGTAATTCTTTTCTTACTCCTCCCGCCTTACTCTTCACTCTTACCTATTGGATAAGGACAGTGCCGACAGCCGTTGCGGCAACAATGGCCGCGTTTTAAATGAAAGGCGGCAGTGAAGATCCAAAACCCGTCTTCAATATAATAATCTTCATGCTCACGTAACGGCGTGGGCTCGGTTGGGGGTTCTTGAATCATTAAGATCTCGGCTAAAACATTGCGCCGGCAACGAAATGCGAGGCGCCTACAAAAATAAACCCTGCGCCGTCATACCGGTTTTGCTCGGCATTACGACGCAGGGTATGAAGCACCTTCTCTGTATCCTTAACTCTTCACAGGCCTTCAAGGCTTAGCAAAGTAATCCGTTAAGAAGGTATCGAAGTCGACCAGATCTGATTGCTCAATGTTGCGTTGCCGCGCTAACGAGCGCGCACCTTCTTTATCGAAGAAGCTGTCTTCCCAATAACGTGGTCGACTTTGCTGTAATTGATCGTGATAGCGCTTAGACAACGCCAAGCCAAAGGACATGATGTCTTGATTGCTCGCCTTAAGCTCGTTCAATAAGCGGGCCGAGAGCGTGAGCTCGGGGTTCTGGATCATGGCAAGATGTGCTTGATGGGTTTTGCCATAACAACCGCGGCCACAGCAGGCATCCAGCAAATCGGCCACGTCTTTTAGCTCGGCGAAGTGTTGCTCGCCTAAGGCTTGCAGGCTTAAAGATTCGCCGTTCCATTGCTCAAGCATAAGGCCGGGCTTGCGCCCTTCCAGTACTACTTTATTAAAATTACGGCGATTCAGGGCGATTTCATCGCTCCCTAAGGGCGCCGATGGACTCAACAAACACCACAGCAAAAAGGTATCGAGGAAGCGCACTTGCGCCGCATCTATGCCCACGGGCGAGTACGGATTAACGTCTACCGAACGCAGCTCTATGTATTCGATACCGCGAGTATGCAGTGCATCTGTGGGCTTTTCGCCGCTGTCTGCGGTGCGTTTGGGCCGAATGGGTGCATAAAGCTCGTTTTCGATTTGCAGCACGTTGTCGTTTAGCTGGCGATATTCACCGTC
>JAHLFI010000059.1 GCA_018883865.1 Candidatus Oceanisphaera merdipullorum | reverse complement strand
AGAAATGAGGGTAGCAACACCGGGCTTTAGTTTTTTTCCGCGCATTGCCTTGCTGGGCTACGCGCTCATGATGTCGTTTTTATTGCTCGGCTACAGCGTCAATCAATATTGGCAGCACCATCATTATAAGGTGTTAGAACAGCGCATTGACCCTGTGGTGGAGGCACTTCACGCTTTTCAGCGCAAAGTGGTGATCAATGCGGATCAAGACCTGCTGTTAAATAAAAGAATCAGTCAGTTATCGCAAAGCATCTACCAGTTTAGATCCTTTATTGAGAACAGATCTGCGCCGCTGGCGGGCTTGGATGAGGTGCAAGCCAAACTAATGCAATACCAGCAACAATTACAGGCGCTTCAAGATGCCGATATGCACAGCCGCTACGCTTTAAACGCCTTCGCGGAGCGAGCGCGAGCCTTGGTAGACAAAGACGACAATTATTATTCTCTTCTACTTAGGCGCAGCCGTTTGTATTTTAATGCGCCCAATCTCCAGTATTTAGATGTACTGGATGACGACGCCAGCCGCGGGCAAACTCAAGTGCCAACCAGTAATCAGGACTTATTTAATTACTACCAACTGTACCGTAATAGCCTAACGCCCTTAGTGCAGCAACGCTATGCCTTGCTTAGCGACAATAAAGACGTGTTATTAGACTATAAAATCAAGTGGCAGCAGGCGTCTCACCAGCATTTACAATACATGCAGCTGGCCATCTTACTGTGGGTGTTATTTGTCTTTAGCTTAGGTTTGCTGGTGTTATGGCTACATAACCGAGAGCTGCGCAAGGTAAGTCAAGCGTCCCTTGAGCTGGCACGGGCTAAGACCGATTTTTTAGCGAATATGAGCCATGAGATCCGCACGCCCATGAACGCCATCATAGGTTTTTCTTCGCTTTTACAACAAACACCACTCTCTCTGAACCAACAGCAATACTTAAAAAAAATCAGCCAGTCTTCAGAAAACCTATTGCTGCTGATCAACGATATTTTGGACTTAAGTAAGGTTGAAGCCGGTAAATTAGAGCTAGAAGACATCGTTTTTGATTTAAATGAACAGCTGGAAAAACTCTCCAGCTTGTTTGCCGAGCTCTCTGAGCATAAACAACTCGAAGTGATCATAGATAAGGCGGCTGACGTTCCCAATTTGCTGCGTGGCGATCCATTTCGCCTCGGTCAGGTTTTGATCAATTTGGTCAGCAATGCGATTAAATTTACTGAGCGTGGCGAGGTGATTTTAAGCATTACCTTATGCGGTGCACAGAATAATGAAACATCTCACTATGCCACGTCTGAAACTGCATCGTCGAGCCGTGAACAGGCTAAGCCCATGGGGCCGAGATTATGCTTTGCCATTAAAGATACCGGTATTGGAATTATTCCCGATCAACTGGGCCGCCTTTTTCATGCCTTTACCCAAGTGGACGCCAGTACCACCCGTAAATATGGCGGCAGCGGTTTGGGCTTAAGCATTAGCCATCATTTGGTGCAACTGATGCAGGGCTCGATAGTGGTGGACAGTCAGCCTGGCCGTGGTTCAACCTTTACCGTTAGCCTGCCATTAAAGGTGGCGGAGCAGGAGCATTTAACGCCTGTGGTGGCTTATCAAGCTCAGAAAGTATTATTAGTGGACGATAATGAACTGGTCTTGCAAGTGACCAGTCAGCTACTGCGCCAGCTCGGGTTAGTGGTGTATAGCGCGGCCAGTATTGATGCGGCGAAAGTGCTGCTCCACAAACAAGGTGAGCAATTGACGCTGGCGCTGATTGACTGCTGTTTAGTACAAGATGATGGCCTGGATTTAGCGCGTTTTATACGTGCTCAAGACCAATTAGACCACATTGCCATAGTGGTGATGAGTGCCTTTGGCCAAGATAAAGTAGCAGAGAAGATGCGCACTTTGGGGCTCACGCATTTTTTACCTAAACCGATTACCGAGCAAAATTTGCGCTTAAGCGTCAGCCGGGTACTGGATCCGAAAGCGAGCAACCGTTTAGATCCATTAGCCCTCAATCAATACCAATTAGCGGATTACCGGCGCCAATTAGTGGGCAAGCAAATTTTGCTGGCTGAAGATAACCGCATGAACCAGCAATTAATCTTGGAGTTCTTAAATCAGGTAGGAGTGGCGGTCACCATGGCGGACAATGGCCGCCAAGCGGTGGAGCTGATGAGTAAGCAACAATTTGATGCCGTTTTAATGGATCTACAAATGCCGATCCTCGATGGTATTGAGGCTACTCGCCAAATTCGTAAACTCAACACTCAACACGACATTCCTATTATCGCCTTAACGGCCAGCGCCATGCTCGGTGACAAAGAGATAAGTTTAAGTGCGGGCATGAACAGTTATGTGACTAAACCCGTGGATCGCTTCGCGCTTTACCAAGCCTTAGTGATGCAGTTGACACCCCATACAGCGTTGCATTTGGCACCACAGAAAGGATTGCCGTCAGTACCAAAAACAGTGCGGCCGCCAGCCATACCAGAGGTCGCACCGCACACCCTAATGCAAACCTCGCCTGCCCAGCGACCAAACACGGACATGCAAAATGGAGCCGAGCGTCAGGCGTTTTTAGCACAGCATCAAGATCAGGTCTGGCAGCTCACCGCCTTAATAGCGGCTAAAAATTGGCCCTCAGCACACCAGCTAATACAGGCATTAGCTCAACAAGCCGAAACACTTGGGCTAACCGAGCTTGC
>JAHLFI010000006.1 GCA_018883865.1 Candidatus Oceanisphaera merdipullorum | reverse complement strand
GCAATGGGGCGCTTGGCCTGATGGTCAGCGTTGTCGGGCGGGGCAAGAGGCACGCTGGGGCGGGCTTGAGTTGAAGGTGTTGTGGCCGGTACAAATAACGGGCCACAGCAACAATGACTCCTGTGTGTTGCACATGAGTGATGGTCGGGTATCGGTATTATTAACCGGCGATATTGAAGTCAAAGCCGAGCACGGCTTGTTGGCGACGGGGAAAACGCCCAGTGCTGGCTTGTTAATCAGTCCCCATCACGGCAGTAACAGCTCCTCCACCTTGGCCTTTAATCAGGCGGTAAACCCCACTTGGGTGGTGCATACCGCAGGGTTTGCCAACCGTTGGGGGTTTCCATCGGAGCAGGTGGTGGCGCGCTTTGACAGCCAAGGCGTCAGTCAGTTAATAACAGGCGAATTGGGCATGGTGCACTTCATTATGGACGGCCCAGACTGGCGTTTGGTGAGTTCGCGGCGGCCCGGCGCTTGGTATCATCAGCTCAATACTTGGTTGCAGCAGACTAAACCGTTAGAATAGCCCCTTGTTTTTCAAGGTAGAGACTTTATGCCCCAAGATGCACACACTTCTTCCTGGCCGGTACTCAAGCGGTTATTGGGTTATGTGAAGGAACGCAAATTCGGTTTGCTGCTGGCCATTATTGGCATGGTGGGATACGCGGCCGTGAATACCGCCTTTATTTCTGCCGTAAAACCGCTGATTGATGATGGCCTGACCGGCCAAGATCCGGCCTTTTTAAGGATGATGCCGTTCTTTATCTTGGGGATGTTTTTTCTACAGGGCCTGTTCTCTTTTATGTCCAGCTTTTGCATGGCATGGGTGGGCAACCATGTGGTGCTCTCTTTACAGCAACAGGTTTTTGGCAAGCTGATGACAATGCCGGTGGCTTTTTTTGACCGCCACAACAGCGGCAACTTATTATCCAAAGTCACTTACGACGCTTCCCAAGTGTCCTCTGCGGCCAGCTCCACCTTGGTGACCTTAGTGCGTGAAGGCGCTACCGTGATCGGCCTATTGATCATGATGTTTTACTATTCTTGGCAGCTGTCGTTGGTGTTTTTTATTGTCGGCCCCATAGTTGGCGTCATGATCGCCATTATCAGCCGTCGCTTTCGCCGCTTAAGCCGTGGCATGCAAGATGCCATGGGCAATATCACCAGCAACACCGAGCAAATGCTCAAAGGTCACAAAGAAGTGTTGATGTTTAATGGCCAAGATGTGGAGGCAGACCGCTTTCATGGGGTCAGTAACGCGGTGCGCCAGCAAAATATGAAGATGGTGGCCACCGATGCCACCGGTACCTCGCTGGTGCAGCTGATTGCCTCTACGGCCTTGGCAGCCTTGGTGTTTATGGCTAACGTCGATGGCATGCAAGATAAGATAACCCCAGGTACCTTTATTGCGGTATTAGGCGCCATGTTAATGCTGATGCGCCCCCTTAAGAGCCTGACTCAGCTCAACTCTTCTTATCAGCGCGGCATTGCCGCCAGCCTAAGTTTGTTTGGTTTGCTGGACGCCGACGGTGAGCCCGATAGCGGCACGCGCAGCATCACGCGCGCCACCGGCAACCTTGAATTTGATAACGTCAGCTTTCGCTACCCCACCAAAGAAAATCTGGCCTTAAAAAATGTCAGTTTTAGCCTAACGCCGGGTAAAACTATCGCTCTGGTAGGGCGTTCTGGCTCCGGTAAGAGCACCATCGCCAGCCTATTAACGCGCTTTTATGATGTTGATCAGGGTGAAATTCGCCTCGATGGCGTGGACTTGCGTGAATATAAGTTGAGTGACTTACGCCGCCAATTTGCCTTGGTATCGCAACAGGTACATTTATTTAACGACACCATAGCCAACAATATCGCCTACGCGGCACAAGGCGAATACAGCCGCGAGCAAATTGTTGCGGCGGCCAAGGTTGCTTATGCGGATGAATTTATCACTAAGCTGCCCAATGGTTACGACACCGTGATTGGTGAAAATGGTGCCAGCTTATCTGGCGGCCAGCGCCAGCGTATCGCCATTGCCCGCGCGCTGTTACGAAACGCCCCATTACTGATCTTGGACGAGGCAACCTCGGCACTCGATACCGAGTCTGAGCGCCATATTCAGGCGGCGTTGGATGCGCTTCGTAAAGACAGAACTGCGATTGTGATTGCGCATCGTTTATCGACCATAGAAAGCGCCGATGAAATTTTGGTGATTGACGAAGGCCGCGTGGTGGAGCGGGGCTCTCACGCCGAGCTAATGGCGCAACAGGGCGTGTATGCCCAGCTAAGAAGTATCCAATATGGCGAGCAGTAATGTCAGCTAGAGTTGAGAGTGCTTGGTACAGCGGCAAATGGTGGCTCTGGCTACTGGCACCCTTAAGCTTGTTGTTCGGCTTAATAAGTGGCTTGCGGCGAGGCTTATTTAAACTGGGGGTAAAGCCCGTTTATCGTGCTCCAGTGCCGGTAATTATCGTCGGTAACTTGAGTGTGGGCGGTAATGGCAAAACACCTGTGGTGGTCTGGCTGGTACACTGGCTGCGCACTCAAGGCTATAATCCGGGCGTGATCAGCCGTGGTTATGGCGGCAAGAGCGGGCATTATCCGCTTTTGGTGACGGCCGACACGCCTGCAAGTATCGCCGGTGATGAACCGGTATTGATAGTTAAACGCACCCTGTGTCCGTTAGTGGTCAGCCCCAAGCGGGGGGAGGCGGCGGCCTTATTGGTGAGTTGTGGCGTTGATATTATTATCAGTGACGACGGTTTGCAGCATTATGCGCTGGCCCGCGACATTGAGCTGGTGGTGGTGGATGGCCAGCGCCGCTTTGGCAATGGCCACTTGCTGCCCATGGGGCCACTTAGAGAGCGCAAATGGCGCCTAAAGCAAGTAGACGCCATTATTAATAACGGTGGGCCGGTTCAAGATAACGAATTTTTAATGACGCTGGCGCCGGGGCCATTAATTGCCGTGAATACGGCGGATAAGGTCGCCCCCACGCCGCCGGATAGGGTGCATGCCTTAGCCGGCATCGGCCATCCATCACGCTTTTTTAGCATGTTAAGCCACTTGGGCTTTACACTAGAGCACTGCGTGGCGTTGGGTGACCATCAAACAGTGGCCAGTAGCCAGCTGCATTCATTACAATCTGCCCCTTTGCTGATCACCGAAAAAGACGCGGTGAAATGGCTAGGCGGACACGATAATACTTGGTATGTGCCAGTCGATGCGCAGTTGCCGCTGGCTTTTGAACACCTGCTTTTAACGCGACTTAAGGAGCTACACCATGGCGATTGACGCAAAACTGGTGGAAATTATTGCCTGCCCTATCTGCAAAGGAAAACTGCAGCTAGACCGCGCACACAACGAATTAGTGTGTCGTTTTGACCGTTTGGCTTATCCGATTACCGAAGGAATTCCGGTACTGCTGGAAAATAAAGCCCGTAAGTTGGGCTTAGACGAGCTGCCAGCATGAGTTTCGTTGTGGTGATACCGGCTCGCTTTAGTTCAACCCGCTTGCCGGGCAAGCCGCTGGCGGATATTCACGGTAAGCCCATGATCCAGTGGGTGGTAGAGCAGGCACAAAAAAGCAGTGCAGTAAGAGTGGTGGTGGCCACCGACGATGTGCGCATCCAAGAGGCATTGCGCCCGTGCGGTGTTGAGGTGTGCCTAACTCGCGCCGATCATGACTCGGGTACCGAGCGTTTAGCGGAAGTGGTGGAGCTATTAGGCTTGGCCGAAAACGACATAGTGGTGAACGTGCAAGGGGACGAACCCTTGCTGCCGCCCGCACTGGTGGATCAGGTGGCTAATTTATTGGCCTCCAGTCACGCACCCATGGCCACCTTGTGTACAAACATAGATACCCTTGACGAGCTGCAAGATCCGAACGTGGTCAAGGTGGTGCAAAGTGCCCAAGGCTTGGCCTTGTACTTTAGCCGCTCAATGCTGCCCTATGACCGTGATGGCATGGCCGATGGCACGCCCGATGGCACGCCCGATCTCAGCCAGTGTCGCCGCCATATTGGCATTTATGCCTATCGCGCCGGCTTTATTCGTCGCTATTTAGCCTTACCCGTTAGCCCGCTGGAACAACTAGAAAAGCTCGAGCAGCTGCGCGTGCTTTGGCATGGCGAGCCCATTGCTATCAGTGACGCCTGTGAGCGTCCGCAGCCCGGTGTCGATACCCCCGCCGATTTAGAAGCCGTGCGTCGTCAGTTGGCAGGGGCTAAAAATTTAAATTAAGTCTGTAATTAAGTAATGAAAGGGGTACCTTACCCCGCAATTATGACGATTAAACGTCACATTAAAATTTCTGAGGAATATTATGATTACTCTTGGTGAATACATCATTAAGAATCAAGCTGACTACCCCAACGCCAGCGGCGAGTTATCGTCGCTCTTATCGTCTATTCGCCGTGCCGCCAAGATAGTGAACCGCGAGATCAATCGCGCCGGCCTAGTTACCGACATTATCGGTGGCAGCAATAATAGCGAGAACGTACAGGGTGAAGTGCAGCAAAAGCTGGATGTGTTCGCCAACGACATGTTTAAAGCCGCATTAGAAGCCCGTGGCGAAGTGTGTGGTATTGCCTCAGAAGAAGAAGACCACTATGTGGCTTTCGACGATAAGCGCCAATGTAACGCCAAATATATCGTCTTAATGGACCCCCTCGATGGATCTTCGAATATCGATGTAAACGTGTCTGTGGGGACTATCTTCTCAATTTACCGTCGCGTGAGCGAAGCTGGCCAGCCGGTGACCATGGAAGACTTCTTGCAGCCAGGTATCAACCAAGTTGCCGCAGGTTACGTGGTGTACGGCTCCTCTACCATGCTGGTGTACACCACAGGTAACGGCGTACATGGATTTACCTACGACCCCACCTTGGGCTCGTTCTGCTTGTCACACGAGAACATTCGTATTCCTGAACAGGGTCACATCTACTCGATTAACGAAGGTAACTACATTCGCTTCCCTGAGGGCGTGAAGAAGTATTTGAAATACTGCCAAGAAAAAGATGATGCCACACGCCGCCCATACAGCTCACGCTACATTGGCTCTTTGGTGTCAGATTTTCACCGCAACATGCTTAAAGGCGGCATCTATATTTATCCGTCTGGTACCAATTCACCAAACGGTAAGCTGCGTTTATTATATGAGTGCAACCCCTTGGCCTTTATGGCCGAGCAGGCCGGTGGTAAAGCCACCGACGGTTTCCGTCGCATTATGGAAATAAAACCTACCGAATTACACCAGCGCACGCCGTATTTTGTCGGCTCTATCAATATGGTCGATAAGGCTGGCGAGTTGATGACTGAATTTTCGAGCGCAGAGCAAGCGTAAAGCAGCGCCGAGTGCCCAACACCAAGCGCCCAGCTGAAAAATAAAACACCGAGCCCGTCATAGGCTCGGTGTTTTTGTTTGTGCGGCGGCCAGTTTAAAAATGATCGAAAACTAAGACCAAAAATTTTTCTGCCACTGAATCCACGGAAAAATAGAGATTAAATCTGAAAGTAAAAATCTTGTAGATAAGACCTTCAATAAATAGGTTTTAATCATTTACCGATTTTGACTTGATTCTTGTCCGTGTTCTTCCATGGCAAAGAAGATCTTTAATGCTTTCTTTAGCTTGGCGCCTAGTGCTGGGCGCTCAGCGCTGCTTTCGGGCAATAAAAAAGGCCGACATTCATGTCGGCCTTTTTCTGCGCTAGATACGTGATCTAGTGAGGATTACTTCTCAACGAGCGAATGAAAATCCCGCTCTGCAGCACCGGTGTAAAGCTGACGAGGACGACCGATTTTTTGCTTCGGGTCCGACATCATTTCATTCCAGTGGGACATCCAACCAACGGTACGTGCCAAAGCAAAAATCACCGTAAACATGCTAGTCGGAATGCCGACGGCTTTTAAGACGATACCTGAGTAGAAGTCTACGTTCGGGTACAGCTTACGCTCTACGAAGTAAGGGTCAGACAGCGCAATACGCTCTAACTCCATGGCCACGTCTAACAGCGGATCTTCAGTTTTGAGCTCATCAAGCACTTCATGACAGGTTTCACGCATCACGGTGGCACGGGGGTCGAAGTTTTTATAAACCCGGTGACCAAAGCCCATTAAGCGAAACGGATCATCTTTGTCTTTGGCTCGCGCAATAAACTCAGGAATGCGATCCACTGAGCCTATCTCTTCCAGCATCATCAAGCAGGCCTCGTTAGCACCGCCGTGAGCCGGTCCCCACAAGGAAGCAATACCTGCAGCAATACAGGCAAACGGATTGGCACCACTGGAGCCTGCTAAGCGCACAGTCGAGGTGGAGGCGTTTTGCTCATGGTCCGCATGCAAGGTAAAGATGCGGTCCATGGCGCGCTCAACTATCGGATTCACCTTGTAGTCTTCGCACGGGACGGCAAACATCATTTGCAAGAAGTTACCGGCATAGCTTAAGTCATTACGCGGGTAAACAAATGGCTGTCCAACCGAGTATTTATACGCCATAGCAGCGATAGTCGGCAGCTTAGCTATCATGCGATGTGCGGCCGTTTCGCGGTGTGACTGATCGGTAATGTCCATGGGGTCGTGATAGAAAGCGGACAAGCCCGCAATCACGCCGCAGACAATCGCCATCGGGTGTGCATCACGACGATAGCCTTTGAAGAAAGATGACAGCTGCTCGTGCACCATAGTGTGGCGCATAATGAGACGCTTAAATTCTTCGAATTGTTTGGCCGTTGGCGCTTCGCCGTACAGCAGCAAGTAACAAACTTCGAGATAGTTCGCTTGTTTTGCCAACTGGTCGATAGGGTAGCCTCGGTACAGCAAGATACCTAAATCACCGTCGATATAAGTAATGTCGGACCGGCAGGATGCCGTGGCCATAAAACCAGGGTCGTAGGTAAAGTAGCCATGTGAGCCTAGTGTGCTGATATCGATAACATCATAACCAGCAGTGCCTGAGGCTATAGGAAGTTCGATGGGTTCCTGGCCGGGCAGATGCAGAGTGGCCTTTTGGTCAGCCATAGCACGTCTCCTTCGCTTTTTTATAATAGGTCCGCAGGTAAGCATTTTTACATAATTTGCATCGATGTTTAACTACTAATGCATCCTACGGTGCGCGCATATTGAAAACAGAAGTATGGATCAAAGTCAATTTCCCTCCACATTCGTTCTCTAGCACTTAAGTCGTAGTGCGACGGGCTTTACAGATTTAGCAATTGGATCAAGGCCTTCGTTGTAATTATAAATAGTGCTTCATATACTGGCTCTCGAGGATAGACGAGGCTGTAGTGAGAATTTAGCAGGTTGAGAAGCGAAATAACGAATGCCAAGGTATTCACCGCTTTACAGTGAAAACATGCTGAAAATGCTCATTTCGTGTATCTGGGGCATGTCTATTTACAACAATAACTAACGAGCTCAATGGAGCCAAGTGGGCAATACCGTGACTAAAAAACAGAGACCTGTAAACCTCGATCTACGGACTATTCGCCAACCTGTCGCTGCAATCGCATCAATTCTGCACCGGGTTTCCGGCGTTATCACCTTATTTGCACTCGCCATCCTCTTGTGGCTGCTCAGTCATTCGCTCTCGTCTCGAGACGGATTTCTGGACGTCGTGGAGATACTCGACGGTTTCTTCGTCTGGTTTATCCTGTGGGGGATTTTGACGGCATTGGCTTATCACATAGTGGGCGGCTTACGTCATCTCGTGACTGATTTCGGTTACTGGGATGAGCCGGAGTCGAGCGCGTTGAGTGCCAAGGTGGCCTTTGGTGTAACGGCAGTATTGTCAGTGTTAGCGGGGATAATGGTATGGTAACGACTACGGCAAGCGTTGGCCGCAACGGTACGCACGACTTTATATTGTTGCGTGTGACGGCCGTCATTATGACCTTGTACACCCTCTATTTGGTGGGTTTTATCGCCCTTAACGACATTACTTATGATGTGTGGGTCGGCTTTTTTGCCAAGACCTCGACTAAGGTGTTTACGCTACTGGCCCTGTTAAGCGTGTTAGTTCATGCCTGGATAGGTGCCTGGCAGGTGCTCTCTGACTATGTGAAATGCGCGCTCTTGCGTGGTGTTTTACTGGGTGGAGTAGTGGTGTTACTGCTGGTTTATGTACTGACCGGTGTTGTCGTACTGTGGGGTGTATAAGTTGACTATTACCATTCGCGAATTTGATGCCGTGGTTATCGGCGCAGGCGGTGCCGGCATGCGTGCCGCCTTGCAAATAGCTGAATCGGGCAAAAGTTGTGCACTGCTCTCAAAAGTGTTTCCAACCCGCTCTCATACCGTGTCCGCCCAAGGTGGCATTACCGTAGCCCTTGGCAATACCCATGAAGATAACTGGGAATGGCACATGTACGACACCGTCAAGGGCTCCGATTATATCGGTGACCAAGATGCCATTGAATTTATGTGTCAAAGCGGCCCTGAAGCCGTGCTTGAACTTGAAAAAATGGGTCTGCCTTTTTCACGACTCGACAACGGTAAAATATATCAGCGGCCCTTTGGCGGCCAGTCACTGAACTTTGGTGGCGAGCAAGCCTCACGTACCGCCGCGGCCTCAGACCGCACCGGCCACGCCTTGTTGCACACTCTGTACCAGCAAAACGTTAAGCATAAAACCACGGTTTTCTCTGAGTGGTATGCGCTGGATTTGGTGAAAAATGCCGACGGTGAAGTCGTGGGTTGTACCGCCATCGACATCGAAACCGGCGAGCTGGTGTATTTTAAAGCCAAGGCGACTATTTTAGCCACAGGTGGTGCGGGTCGTATTTATCAGTCCACCACCAATGCGCACATTAATACTGGTGACGGCATCGGCATGGCCATACGTGCCGGTGTGCCGCTGCAAGACATGGAAATGTGGCAGTTTCACCCTACTGGTATTGCCGGCGCCGGCACGCTTGTCACCGAGGGGTGTCGCGGTGAAGGCGGTTATTTGTTGAATAAAGACGGCGAGCGTTTTATGGAGCGCTATGCGCCCAACGCCAAAGACTTGGCCAGCCGTGACGTAGTGGCGCGCTCTATGATGATCGAAATTCGCGAAGGCCGCGGCTGTGATGGTCCTTGGGGCCCGCACTTAAAGCTCAAGCTCGATCACTTAGGCAAAGAAGTGCTGGAGTCACGTCTGCCGGGTATTTGTGAATTATCTCGTACCTTTGCCCACGTGGATCCGGTGTTTGAACCGATCCCCGTTATTCCTACCTGTCATTACATGATGGGCGGTGTGCCGACCAACGTGAGTGGCCAAGCGCTCACACTGGATGAAAACGGCAAAGACACCCCAGTGAAGGGCTTGTTTGCCGTCGGCGAAGTGGCCTGCGTATCGGTACACGGCGCCAATCGCTTAGGCGGTAACTCACTGCTCGACTTAGTGGTATTTGGTCGGGAAGTGGGGCGCCACTTGGTAGAAGCATTGCAAGCTTTGGGTGACGTGAAAGACGCCACCGACACCGAAATTGATGCAGCACTGGTGCGTTATAACCGTTGGCAGAATAATCGTGACGGTGAAGACCCAGTACAAATTAAGAAAGACTTGCAAGAGTGTATGCAGCATAACTTCTCGGTATTCCGCGAAGGAGCAGCCATGGCCGAAGGTTTGGCTGAGCTGAAGAAAATCCGCGAGCGCCTTAATAATGCACGTTTGGATGACACCAGCTCTGACTTTAACACCCAGCGTATCGAGTGTTTAGAGTTAGATAACCTGATGGAAACTGCCTATGCCACGGCCGTCGCGGCAAATTTTCGTACCGAAAGCCGCGGCGCCCACTCGCGCTTTGACTATCCAGAGCGGGATGATGCCAACTGGTTATGCCATTCCTTGTATAGCCCTATCACTGACTCTATGAGTACGCGCCCGGTGAACTTATCACCGAATCATCGTGCGGCCTTTGAGCCGAAAGCGCGGACTTACTAAGGGAGGGGAACAAGATGCAAGTCACTATTTCGGTTTATCGTTATAACCCAGAAACGGATGCCAAGCCGTACATGAAAGACTATCAGCTGGAAGTCGAGCAAGGCTCCGACATGATGGTACTGGACGCGCTCTTGCTGTTAAAAGAACAAGATCCTAGCTTGTCGTTTCGCCGCTCTTGCCGCGAAGGCGTGTGCGGTTCAGATGGCATGAACATGAATGGCAAAAACGGTCTGGCCTGTATTACGCCTTTGTCGACCCTGCTTAAGCAAGGTAACAATATGCTGGGCAATAAGGGGGCGGCTAACACGGTCGTCATACGCCCGCTGCCTGGCCTGCCTGTGGTGCGCGACTTGGTTATCGACTTAACCCAGTTTTACACTCAGTGGGAAAAAATTAAGCCGTTTCTTATTGCCGATGAAAAACTGCCTCCTGCACGCGAGCATTTACAGACGCCGGCAGAGCGCGCCAAGTTAGACGGTCTCTACGAATGCATTTTGTGCGCTTGTTGTTCGACTGCTTGCCCGTCGTTTTGGTGGAACCCAGATAAGTTTATTGGTCCCGCCGGATTATTGTCGGCCTATCGCTGGTTGTCTGACAGCCGCGATACCGGCACTGAAGAGCGGTTGTCGGGCATGGAAGATGCGTTTAGCGTGTTCCGTTGTCACACCATAATGAACTGTACCGATGTGTGCCCCAAGGGCTTAAATCCCAGCAAGGCCATAGGCAATATAAAGTCGATGTTGTTAAAGCGGGCCGTCTAGTTTTACCGCGCACGGGCAACAGACCCTAAGCAAACGGAACAGAACAGAACTTAAGTAAACAGAGCTAAGTAAAAAAATTTAAGTAATGAGCAAGATAATGGCCGCTCAATAGGGCGGCTTAACTCGACAACACCCAGACAGTAACCCTGTCGAGACGTTATAAAGGGATAAAAATGCACAATGGCGTTATGCAAGCCTGGCTGGAATCCTCTTACCTGGCCGGTGCCAATGCGACCTATGTCGAAGACCTTTACGAAGATTATTTGGCCGATCCTGAGTCGGTGCCTGAGCAATGGCAAGTCGTGTTTCGCGAGTTGCCGCCGCAAGAGAACGACGTAGAGGATCTTCCTCATTCACAGGTAAGAGATTATTTTCGCCGTCTGGCTAAAGACACTTCTCGTTATGCCACCCCGGTCAGCGATCCGCATACCGATGCCAAGCAAGTAAAAGTCTTGCAGCTGATCAACGCCTATCGTTTTCGTGGCCATCAAAATGCCAATCTAGACCCCCTTAATTTATGGGATCGTAAGCTGGTCAGTGAGTTGGATCCGGCGTTTCATAACCTGACCGGTTCAGATCTCGATGCCACCTTCAACGTGGGTTCTTACGCCATTGGTCAAGAAACCATGGTGTTAAAAGACTTAGTGGCCGCGCTGCAAAAAACCTATTGTGGCTCTGTGGGTGCAGAATACATGCACATCACCAGTACCCGCGAAAAGCGCTGGATCCAAAGTCAACTGGAAACTGTGGTCGGCGAACCCAAGTTTAGCAAAGCAGACAAGCTGCGCTTCTTAGAGAGCTTAAACGCCGCCGAAGGCCTAGAAAAATATTTAGGGGCTAAGTTTCCCGGTGCTAAACGTTTCTCCCTAGAAGGTGGCGATGCCTTGGTGCCCATGACCAAGGAGCTGATCCGCCGCTTTGGCGAGCTGGGCGGCAAAGAAGTGGTGATCGGCATGGCCCACCGTGGTCGTTTAAATATGCTGGTTAATGTCTTGGGTAAACGCCCGCAAGACTTGTTCGACGCCTTTGCCGGCAAATACGAAGTGCAAAGCTCAGGTGACGTTAAATACCACATGGGTTTTAGCTCCGACTTTGAAACCCCAGGTGGCAACGTACACTTGGCTCTGGCCTTTAACCCTTCGCATTTAGAAATCGTTAATCCGGTGGTGATAGGCTCGGTGCGCGCGCGCATGGACCGTTTATCTAACCCAGACGGCCGTCAAGTGTTACCTATCACCATACACGGGGATTCGGCGTTTGCTGGCCAAGGTGTGGTGGCCGAGACCTTCAACATGTCGCTGACCCGCGGCTATGGCGTGGGCGGTACGGTACGGATCGTCATCAATAACCAAGTGGGCTTTACCACCTCTAACCCTCGCGATACGCGCTCCACTGAATATTGCACCGATATCGCCAAAATGGTGCAGGCGCCGATTTTCCACGTTAACGCCGATGACCCCGAAGCCGTGGTACAGGTTACTCAATTAGCGCTGGATTATCGTAATGAGTTTGGTCGCGATGTGGTCATTGATTTGGTTTGTTATCGCCGCCATGGCCATAACGAAGCCGATGAGCCGAGTGCGACTCAGCCATTGATGTACAAGAAAATTAAGCAGCATCCTACGCCGCGTAAAATCTACGCTGACAAGCTGATTGCCAACGGTACTATTAGTGCCGAAGACACGACCGTGATGATCAATGAGTATCGTGATGCGCTTGATGGCGGTGAGTGTGTGGTGAGCGAATGGCGCGCCACGGATAACATCACAGTCGACTGGGCACCGTATCTGCACCACGAATGGGACATGCCTTACAACGACCGCTTGGAGCTGGACTATCTCAAAGACGTCGCCGAGCGTGTGACTGACTATCCCGTCAGCCATCCTTTACAGCGCCAAGTGGCCAAAATTTACGAAGACCGTAAGCTGATGGCCAAAGGCGAAAAGCTGGCCGATTGGGGGTTCGCCGAAATCTTGGCCTATGCCACCTTGTGCGACCAAGGCTATGAAGTGCGCCTAACCGGTCAGGACTCGGGCCGCGGTACCTTTTTCCACCGTCATGCGGTGTTACATAACCAAGAAGACGCCAGTACCTATACGCCTTTGTGTCATTTGTCCGAAGATCAAGGCCAGTTTCAGGTGTTTGACTCCGTATTGAGTGAAATGGCGGTCATGGCGTTTGAATACGGTTATGCGACGGCTGAGCCCGATGGTTTAACCATCTGGGAAGCGCAATTTGGTGACTTCGCCAACGGTGCGCAAGTGGTGATAGACCAGTTCGTCAGTTCAGGCGAGCAAAAGTGGGGCCGCATGTGTGGCTTAACGCTCTTGCTACCCCATGGTTACGAAGGCCAAGGCCCAGAGCACTCCAGTGCTCGTTTGGAGCGTTTCTTGCAACTGTGTGCCGAGCACAACATGCAAGTGGTCACGCCCACCACGCCGGCTCAGGTATTTCATATGCTGCGCCGCCAAGTCTTGCGCCCCATGCGCCGGCCGTTAGTGGTGATGTCGCCTAAGTCTTTGTTACGCCATCCTTTGGCGGTTTCTGACTTAGAAACCATGGCCCACGGCACTTTCTTGAACGCAATTGGCGAAATAGATGATCTGGATCCCAAAGGCGTGAAGCGTGTAGTGCTGTGCTCGGGCAAGGTGTATTACGATTTGCTGGAAACACGACGCAAGAACGAACAAACCGACGTGGCCATTATTCGTATTGAGCAGCTTTACCCTTTCCCACAGCAAGAGGTGGATGCGATTTTGCAAGATTACCAACACGTGACCGATTTTGTGTGGTGTCAGGAAGAGCCACAAAATCAGGGCGCTTGGTATTGCAGTCAGCACCATTTCCGAGCCGCTATTCCGGCAGAGGCTCGCTTAAGTTACAGCGGCCGAGAAGCATCGGCCTCACCGGCAGTGGGTTACACCTCTGTTCACTTACAACAACAAAAAGCGCTAGTGGAACACGCACTGACGCCGACTGCATAACGCACTAAGGACATATTGATGACTATCGAAATCAAGGTTCCAGACTTACCAGAGTCCGTCGCCGATGCCACTATCGCTACTTGGCACAAACGACCCGGAGACAAGGTTGAGCGCGACGAAGTGATCGTCGACATAGAGACCGATAAGGTAGTGCTGGAAGTACCGGCGCCGGAAGCAGGCATCTTAGAAGCCATTATCGAAGAAGAAGGCGCCACCGTGCTGGGCCAGCAGTTAATTGCGCGTTTACGCGTAGATGCAATAGCCGGTGAAGCCACCAAAGACACCACCGCCTCTGTAGACGCCAAGGCAGACGCTAAAGCCGAGAGCCAGGCCAATGCAGACGGTGACAGCTTAAGCCCAGCGGTACGTCGCTTAGTGGCGGAGCACAATATTGATGCCGCGCAAATTTCTGGCTCTGGCAAAGGCGGGCGCGTCACTAAAGAAGACGTTGAAGCCTTCATTAAAGACGGTCGCAAAAAAGCGGCTGGCGCATCAAGCCCAGCAGCAGACATAGCCCTGCCTGAAGCAGCACAGGGCGAGCGTACCGAAAAACGCGTGCCCATGAGCCGCTTGCGTAAGCGTGTGGCCGAGCGTTTATTAGAAGCGAAGAACACCACCGCCATGTTGACCACCTTTAACGAGGTGAACATGGGGCCTATTATGGAACTGCGCAAACAGTACCAAGAGCAGTTTGAAAAACGCCATGATGTGCGCTTAGGTTTTATGTCGTTTTATGTGAAGGCCGTGGTGGAGTCCCTCAAGCGCTTCCCCGAAGTGAATGCCTCACTGGATGGCGATGATATCGTTTACCACAACTTTTTCGACGTCAGCATTGCCGTGTCTACGCCGCGAGGCTTAGTTACACCTGTACTGCGCGACTGTGATCGCTTAAGTCTGGCCGATATTGAAAAGAGCATTAAAGAATTGGCCATCAAGGGCCGCGATGGCAAATTAACCGTGGACGATATGACGGGCGGTAACTTTACCATCACCAACGGGGGGGTGTTTGGCTCACTGATGTCGACGCCGATCATCAACCCACCACAAAGTGCCATCTTAGGCATGCATAAGATAGAAGACAGACCCATGGCGGTGAATGGCCAAGTGGTTATTCAGCCCATGATGTATCTGGCGCTGTCTTACGACCATCGTATGATTGACGGTCGAGAGTCAGTTAGCTTCTTGGTCTCGATTAAAGAGCTACTCGAAGACCCCACGCGTCTGCTGTTAGACGTGTAACAATAATAATAATAATAAGGTCGGACTCAGTGCCGACCTTCTTTTTACTCTAAAACCCTCAAACAAACGGAAACACAACATGAATTTGCATGAATATCAGGCAAAGAAATTGTTTGCTGACTACGGTTTACCCGTGTCAAAAGGCTATGCATGTGACACTCCACAGGAAGCAGTGGATGCCACCGATAAACTCGGTGGTAGTATGTGGGTGGTTAAATGTCAAGTTCATGCTGGCGGCCGAGGTAAGGCGGGCGGCGTGACATTGGCTAAGACGAAAGGAGAAGTCAGTGCCTTCGCCGAAAAGTGGCTGGGCAAACAATTAGTGACTTACCAAACCGATGCCAAGGGACAACCGGTAAGCAAAATTTTAGTGGAAGCCTGCAGCAGCATAGCCAAAGAATTGTATTTGGGTGCCGTGGTCGACCGCAGCACGCGCCGCGTGGTGTTTATGGCCTCCACCGAAGGTGGGGTAGAAATAGAAAAAGTGGCTAAAGAAACGCCGGAATTAATCCATAAGGCAGCCATAGATCCCTTAGTAGGCCCACAGGCTTATCAAGGTCGCGAGCTGGCCTTTAAGTTAGGACTAACAGGCAAACAGGTAAAACAATTTACCGAGATATTTTTAGGGCTAGGTCAGATGTTTACCGACCTAGACTTTGCATTATTAGAAGTCAATCCCTTGGTTATCACCGAAGAAGGCGACTTGTTGTGCCTAGATGGCAAGATTAACGTCGATGCTAACGCCATGTATCGCCAGCCAAAATTGCAAGCAATGCACGACCCTAGCCAAGATGACGCCCGTGAAGCGCACGCCGCCTCCTTTGATCTGAACTATGTGGCGCTCGATGGCAACATTGGCTGCATGGTGAATGGCGCCGGTCTTGCCATGGGTACCATGGATATCGTGAATCTGCATGGCGGATCCCCAGCTAACTTCTTGGATGTGGGCGGTGGTGCGACCAAAGAGCGCGTGACCGAAGCCTTTAAGATCATTCTCTCCGATCCTAACGTGAAGGCGGTGTTGGTGAATATCTTTGGCGGCATAGTGCGCTGCGACATGATAGCCGACGGCATTATAGGTGCGGTGAAAGAGGTGGGCGTAAAAGTACCGGTCGTGGTGCGTCTGGAGGGCAATAACGCTCCCGCCGGCACGGCCAAACTGGCCGAGTCTGGACTCAACATCATAGCTGCCACCAGCCTAAGCGACGCCGCCGAGCGCGTGGTTCACGCCGCACAAGGGAATAACAAATGAGCATTTTAATTAATAAAGACACCAAGGTGATCTGCCAAGGCTTCACCGGTGGCCAAGGTACCTTTCATTCTGAGCAAGCCATTGAGTACGGCACGCAAATGGTTGGCGGCGTATCGCCAGGCAAAGGCGGCACCACGCACTTAGGTTTGCCGGTATTTAATACCGTGCGTGAAGCGGTTGAAGCCACGGGTGCCACCGCCACCGTAATCTATGTGCCGGCGGCCTTTTGTAAAGACGCGATTCTAGAAGCCATAGATGCCGGCATTGAGCTGATTGTGACCATCACCGAAGGCATACCTACCTTGGACATGCTGGACGTTAAGGTGAAGCTTGAGCAGACCGGCGTGCGCATGATAGGCCCAAACTGCCCGGGTGTTATCACACCCGGTGAATGCAAAATCGGCATCATGCCGGGCAATATTCATCGCAAAGGCCGCGTCGGCATTATCTCGCGCTCTGGCACCCTGACGTATGAAGCGGTCAAGCAAACCACAGACGAAGGCTTTGGCCAGTCGAGCTGTGTGGGTATTGGTGGCGATCCGATTCCAGGTTCTAACTTTATTGATATTTTGGAATTATTCCAAAATGATCCCGAAACTGAAGCCATCGTTATGATAGGTGAAATTGGCGGCACGGCGGAAGAAGAAGCGGCGGCCTATATTAAGGCTCATGTGACTAAGCCTGTGGTCTCTTACATAGCCGGTGTTACCGCACCGGCCGGTAAGCGCATGGGACATGCGGGCGCCATTATCTCAGGCGGTACGGGTACAGCTGATGAAAAATTTGCCGCCCTCGAAGATGCCGGCGTAAAAACGGTGCGCTCCTTGGCCGACATCGGTAGTGCCCTGCGCGAAGTGACCGGCTGGGAATAAACTGCGAGTATTAATATCGATAAATAAAAAGGAGCCTAAGGGCTCTTTTTTATTGCTGCTTAATTACGCAACTTGCCGCTATATAATCTCAATATATCTTGACATTAAAATAGAGCGTTTTTAGGCATGATCTGGATCAACTAATCCAGTGTTCGATATTTATTAATTTCATCATTGCTCTAGAATACTTTACCTGAGTGTCATATGAGATCTTTTTGGGATGCGTAATCTGTCGTTAAACTGGAAAATACTGTTACCGCTATTGGTTACTTTTGCCTTGGTCTTTCTGCTGTGCTTTTTTGTTTCGACTAAATTACAGCGCACCTTAGCGTTGCAATTGGCAGAAGAAAAAATAGAAACCACCGCTAACTTGTATATGGATCAGCTCAACGTTTTGATGGAAAACGGCGTTATCCATAAACGCGGCTTGGTCCAGAGCAAAGTTAAAGAAGAGGTGGGTATTCAGCAGGCTCGCGTCATCCGCGCTCCCGCGGTGAGTGACTTATTTGGACCTGGCGCTCCCGACCAAGGTATAGAAGATGAGCTGGACAGACGCGCCATCGAGCAGGGCGAAACCGTGCTCGACTTACATTTAGCCGATGCCACGCCGTATTTGACGTTAATTAAGCCTTATAAAGCCTTTAAAGAATATCGTGGCACCGCCTGTTTGCAATGCCATCAAGTGGCGGAAGGCACCATTATGGGGGCGGTACGTATTAGCTATGACTTAACTGATACTTTTGACCAAATTCATGCCAATAATATTCGCCTTGGCGGTATTTTATTAATAGTGATGTTGGTCGCCGGTTTAATATTATGGCTTATCCAAAATTATTACTTAAAAAGTCCCATTCTTAATATCAGCCAACGTTTACAACAAGTGGCAAAAAACCGCGACTTAACGACTCGTTTAGTGCCGCTGGGTCAAGACGAGCTGGGCGGGTTAGTGGGTGCGATTAATGGTTTATTGAGTAGTTTTCAAGCCAGCTTACGCGAAGTGCAGCAAGTAACGGGGCGCATTTACACGGCAGCAGACAATATTCAGCAAGGTGCCGAGCAAACCGATGGCTCGGTGCGGGCCCAAGACCAAGAAACCGCCATGATTGCCACCGCAGTGAATGAGATGGAAGCCTCGGCGCGCGAAGTGCGAGAAAACGCGCGCCTGACCTCAGAAACCTCCCAACAGAGCCATGCTTTCGCACTGAATGCCAGTGATCAGGCACAAGTGGCGGTGGCTGGCATTACCGAGCTTAACGGCGAGATTGGCCGCATCGATAAGGTGATCCGCACCCTAGATAGCCGTTGTAACCAAGTGGATAAGGTGCTCGACATGATCAAAGGCATCGCCGAGCAAACCAACTTACTTGCATTAAACGCGGCCATAGAAGCGGCCCGAGCCGGTGAGTCAGGCCGAGGCTTTGCGGTAGTGGCAGATGAAGTACGCACGCTGTCGTTGCGCACTCAGCAATCCGCCCAAGAAATTACCGGCATGATCAATCTTTTGCAAGGCGAGGCCAAAGAAGCGGTGTCTGTCATTGCCAAGGCCGAGGAACAAGCGATGAGCAGTGTGGCCAGCACCCAAGCCGCCATGGACTCATTGCAGGCGATCATTGAGCAAGTAGCACGCATTAACGAGCTGAATGCCTTGGTTTCTGCCTCGGCGGATGAACAAAGCACTGTGTGTGCAGAAGTGAGTTACAACATCACACGCGTGCGGGACTCCTCTGGCGAAACCTTGGTGCAGTCCACCGCGGCAGCTCAATCTAGCCTGCAGTTAGTGAACGAGTGCCAAGTGCTAGAGGACATGATCAGTCACTATCAATTGCAAAGCTAAGCACAGCATCTAGCGCTAGTCGCAAATGAGTAAATAAAAAACCGAGCCTAAGCGCTCGGTTTTTTATTTTTATCCACGTCAGGATCGCAGTGAGAGGTTTAGCGGCTTGTGGGGCGTTATTTCTTGTCCAGATAACGCGCCTGTACGTCGCTCCCGCCGCTATTCCGTGACTTGCTCGACGCGGCTCAAGACTTCGCCTTGTGCCAAGCGAGTGCGCAGTTGGTCGCCCACTTGTACTTGGCGGGCAGCCGTAATGACCTGCGTCTTATGCTGAGTAATGCTGTAACCGCGCGCCAAGGTAGCCAGTGGGCTGATGGCATTCAGCCGCGAACCCGCCAATGCCAGTTGATGCTTGTTTCGTTGCAAGCTAGTTTGCATCTGAGTGCTCAAGCGCGTTTGCAGAGCCTGCAGTGCTAGCCTGCTGCCGTGTAACTGCTGTGCCGGATGCTGATGGCTTAACCGCAGTTGGCTTTGCGTCAGGCGTTGCTGAGCGCGAGTGAAACATTGGCGAAAGGCTCTGTGCAATCTGGCCTGCAGCTGATCCAGCTGTTGCGCTTGTTGTTGCAACTGCTGGCGCGGATGTTGGCGCTGCAAGCGGGCGTTTAAGCGGTCCAGTAGTTGTCGGCTTTGCAGCAGATAACGGCGCTGGGCTTGCTGCAAACGCAGCTGCCACTGCTGATATTGCGCCTGCTGTGCATCACCATCGCGACTGATCAGCTCGGCGGCAGCAGAGGGCGTAGGCGCGCGCAGATCGGCCACCAAGTCACTCAAGGTAAAGTCCACCTCGTGACCCACGGCACTCACTATGGGTAAGCGCGAGGCGGCAATGGCGCGAATGACGCGCTCATCGTTAAAACACCATAAGTCTTCTAATGAGCCGCCACCGCGGGCCAAAATCAGCACGTCGGTTTCGGCGCGGCGGTTAGCGGCTGCTAAGGCCGCGACTAACTGCGCCGCCGCTGGCTCGCCTTGCACTTGACTGGGATAAATAATGACCTGTACGTGCGGCGCACGGCGCGCCAAGACGCTTAAAATATCGTGCAGCGCGGCACCGGTCGGCGAGCTAATAATGCCGATACGCGTGGGGTGGGGTGGCAAGGGCTGCTTTAAGGATTCAGCAAACAAGCCTTCCTCAAACAGCCGCTGTTTCAGTGCTTCGTATTGCTGCTTAAGCAGGCCTTCACCGGCGGGCGCCATGGTTTGCGCCACCAGCTGATAATCACCTCTGGGCTCATACAAGGTCACTTTGCCGAAGATCAGTACCTGATCGCCGTTTTTTGGCCGAAACGCCACGCTGCGGTTATTGCCTTTAAACATGGCGCACCGCAGCTGAGATTGGCTGTCTTTCAGTGAAAAGTACCAATGACCTGAAGTGGGGATGCTGAGGTTAGAAATTTCCCCGCTAATGGCCACAGTGCCCAGCTCGCCTTCGAGCAACAAACGGGCATGGCGATTGAGGTGGGTAACCGTGTAAACCTTATTTGATGTATCTGGCTGCAAAATGGCCTCGTAAGAGAATCTTCAGATGAAAGTAAGCCCTTTTAAGGGGTATTTTGCACTTTATTGGCCAAAAGAACAAAAATAGCTTTACCGATAAGGCCGACATGCCTAAAATTCTACTGCAATATTTTTACCCCCCAAATATGGTGAATATTGCGATGCTAAGAATAATTCAAGACGCCTTAACCTTCGATGATGTGCTGTTAGTTCCTGCCCATTCTACCGTACTGCCCAACACTGCCGACCTCAAAACTCGCCTTACTCGCGACATTACGCTCAACATTCCTATTGTTTCTGCTGCCATGGACACCATAACCGAAGCCGATCTCGCGATTGCTTTGGCGCAAGAAGGCGGTATCGGTTTTATTCACAAGAATATGTCCATCGAAGCCCAAGCGGCCCAAGTGCGCAAGGTGAAAAAATTCGAAAGTGGCGTGGTGTCAGATCCTGTAACCGTGCGCCCAGAAATGACCATAGGCGATGTGCGCGAGCAAACCCTGATCAACGGCTTTGCCGGTTACCCTGTGGTGACCAAGGATGGCGAGCTTGTGGGCATCATCACCGGCCGCGACATGCGCTTCGTGCAAGACATGAGCAAACGCGTTGATGAAGTGATGACCGAAAAATCTCGCTTAGTGACGGTTAAAGCCGGCGCCTCTCGCGACCAAGTTGAATCTTTGATGCAACAACACCGCATCGAAAAAGTGCTGGTATTGAGCGAGCAAGGCCAACTGACCGGCATGATCAGTGCCAAAGACTTCCAAAAAGCCGAAAGCAAACCTAACGCCTGTAAAGATGCCCAAGGTCGCTTGCGCGTGGGTGCCGCCGTGGGGGCCGCGCCAGGTAACGAAGAGCGCATTCAAGCACTGGTTGAAGCCGGTTTAGACGTGCTGTTAATCGATTCCTCACACGGTCATTCCGAAGGCGTACTCGAGCGCATTCGTGAAACTCGCCGTGCCTTCCCTGATTTGGCTATAGTCGGCGGCAACGTGGCGACTGGCGCAGGCGCCTTGGCGTTGGCCGAAGCAGGTGCCAGTGCCGTTAAAGTCGGTATCGGCCCGGGTTCAATTTGTACCACGCGTATCGTGACCGGTTGTGGTGTGCCACAGATCAGTGCGGTGGCCAATGCGGTTGAGGCGCTCAAACATTTGGATATTCCTGTTATTGCTGACGGCGGCATTCGCTTCTCGGGCGACATCGCCAAGGCTTTGGCCGCGGGCGCGCACTGCGTGATGATGGGCTCCATGTTTGCGGGCACCGAAGAATCTCCGGGTGAAATTGAATTATTCCAAGGTCGCTCTTTTAAGTCGTACCGAGGTATGGGATCCTTAGGCGCCATGAGCAAAGGCTCCAGCGACCGCTATTTTCAGACCGACAATGCCGCCGATAAGTTAGTACCGGAAGGCATCGAAGGCCGAGTGCCTTACAAAGGCAAGCTGAAGGAAGTTATCCATCAGCAAATGGGCGGCTTGCGTAGTGCCATGGGCTTAACCGGCAGTGCCACCATAGATTGCCTGCGCACCAAAGCAGAATTTGTTAAGATATCGGGCGCCGGCATTCAAGAATCGCACGTGCATGATGTGACCATCACCAAAGAAGCCCCTAACTACCGGTTGGGGTGATCTTAAAAGCTGCAGACGGGGGCTCGTTCCCCCGTTTTTCTCTTGCCGTCTGCCCCCCCACAGTCGGCCTCTGTAATGAGTTAGAAGTAACGAGTAGGAAGATGATGACCAAAAATATTCATGATAGCCGGATCCTGATCCTGGATTTTGGCTCGCAATATACGCAACTGATTGCCCGTCGTGTTCGGGAATTGGGTGTGTATTGTGAGTTGTGGCCTTGGGACGTAACAGACGCCAAGATCCGCGACTTTAAACCAAATGGCATTATCTTGTCTGGGGGGCCTGAGTCCGTTACCGAAGCCAACAGCCCACGCGCACCGCAATATGTGTTTGAGGCAGGCGTTCCGGTATTTGGTATTTGTTACGGCATGCAAACCATGGCTGAGCAGTTAGGCGGCGCCGTTGCGGGCTCTACTGAGCGTGAATTTGGTTACGCCCAAGTACAACGTGTGGCTGATTGCGCCTTGCTTGCCAATATTGAAGACGCCATTGATGCGAACGGCCAGCCGTTACTTGATGTGTGGATGAGCCACGGTGATAAAGTGGTGGCTTTGCCTGCAGGCTTTGAAAAAATCGCGCAAACCGGCAGCTGTCCTTTTGCGGCCATGGCCGATGAAAGCCGCCATTTCTACGGTGTGCAGTTTCACCCAGAAGTAACGCATACTCGCCAAGGCGCACGTATGTTGGAGCAGTTCATCCGCAATATTTGTGGTTGTGAGGCGCTGTGGACGCCGTCCACCATCATCGACGACGCGGTTGCTCGCTTACGTGAGCAAGTAGGCAGCGATAAGGTATTGTTGGGCTTGTCTGGTGGTGTGGATTCATCCGTTACCGCCATGCTATTGCACCGCGCCATAGGTCCGCAATTGACCTGTGTGTTTGTGGACAACGGCTTGCTGCGCTTAAACGAAGCCGAGCAGGTGATGGATATGTTTGGCGACCAGTTTGGTCTCAACATTATTCATGTACCCGCCGAAGACCAGTTTTTGTCAGCATTAGCCGGTGAAGCTGAGCCAGAAGCCAAGCGTAAGATTATTGGCCGTGTGTTTATCGAAGTATTCGATAACGAGGCCAGTAAGATCCAAGACGTTAAATGGCTGGCGCAAGGCACTATCTACCCAGATATTATTGAGTCTGCAGGTGCCGGCGGTAAGGCGCACGTTATCAAGTCTCACCACAACGTAGGCGGGTTACCTGCCGACATGAAGATGGGCTTGGTTGAGCCGCTTAAAGAGCTGTTTAAAGATGAAGTGCGTCGCATCGGCCTAGAACTTGGCCTGCCATACGACATGCTGTATCGCCACCCGTTCCCAGGACCTGGTTTGGGTGTGCGGGTATTGGGTGAAGTGAAGAAAGAATACTGCGACCTGTTACGCCGTGCCGATGCCATCTTCATTGAAGAGCTGCACAAGCACGACTTGTATAACAAGGTGAGCCAGGCCTTCACCGTGTTCTTGCCTGTGCGCTCAGTGGGTGTAATGGGCGACGCCCGTAAGTACGACTGGGTAGTGTCTTTGCGCGCCGTAGAAACCATCGACTTTATGACTGCCCATTGGGCACACCTGCCTTATGACTTCTTAGGCCATGTGTCTAATCGCATCATTAATGAAGTAGATGGCATTTCACGCGTGGTATATGACATCTCTGGTAAGCCACCGGCTACCATTGAGTGGGAATAAGCGAGCTGCCTGAATAGGGCATATTGCTGACCACAAAAACAGAAGGGCGCTTAAGCGCCCTTTTTTTGTTTAAAAATGAGAGGGGTGATGCGGAAGGAGTGAGGGGATAGACCCAAACCTTAGCCCTAAAGACTAAAGATGTTTTTGCCAAGGAAGAGCACTTAACGCACGGAAAGAAGCTCAGAGGACAAGAATAGGTAAGGCTAATCACTGGGAATAGTGCATAGCCAGTATCTAGACAGGCATAGTTGGGTGCAAAGAGTCAGCATGATTGCCTCCGACAACGCGCTAAACAGCATCCATACGACGCTCGGCAAATGCCGTCCATGGCATTTCACGGTCGGCTCCGACAACTCCTACCACCTCTTTCTATATTTTGGAGTTGTTAGTTGTCTTGTTCGCATTCTTAGCTGCTGAGTGTCGCTCTCATAGATCTGTTACGAAGGTGTTCTAAGCGTGCGAAATCAGCAGCTCTCAAAAGTGTTAAGCAGGACGGACCACAAGAAAAGGATCGAACTGAACTGTATTTTTAAGCATTGCCTAGCGTGAGAGATGGCTACTTGCATAATATCGAAGTTCAGCAAGCAGTTCATCACGTGGCTGCTGAACTACTCCCCTTTATCAGGCGATGGTGAGGGAGTAGTTCGTGGCTAAGTAGGCAGACAAAGGTATAATGTGACTTTTTCTATAATATAAAATAATAAAATCGCTTTGTGCTCGCTTTTTAGATGTTGGTTTGTTAGCTAATAAACACGAACTATTGTGTAGCGCTAACTGCCACTGATGGAAATTATTGTTGGAAACTGCGGTTGATTTGTAATCACATGATAAATAAAAAAGTTAGTACAACCACTCTCCAAAAAGACAAACAGAAACCAACAGTAGTCGATCTGTTTGCTGGGGCTGGAGGGCTTTCGCTGGCAGCTATCAGCTCTGGATTTGAGCTTAAGTTGGCAATTGAAAATGATAAGCATGCGGTTGATACATACAGAAAAAATATCCTATATCGTCCAGGCGGTACTGATGTTGTTGTGCTGGATGAGAGCATATTAGAATATGATCCTAAAGATATTCAAAAACAGTATTTAGCTAAAAATGGATGTGATTTGTTACTTGGAGGGCCCCCCTGTCAGGGCTTTTCTACACATAGAATCTTAGACTCAGGGGTCGATGATCCGAGAAATCAACTTGTTCTGGCATACTTTGAGTTTGTTAAGTCTCTTAAACCCAAAGCTTTCCTTATGGAAAATGTACCCGGCATCTTGTGGAAAAGACATAAACCCTATATTGATAAGTTTTACTCTGAGGGAAAAAAGGCTGGCTATCAATTATTTGAACCAATTGTACTCGACGCTAGAGACTATGGTGTTCCCCAGCGACGAAAGCGAGTATTCATACTCGGCCTAAGAGAAGACTTAGATAAAAATAAGTTTGCTTGGCCTCCTAAGCCCACTCATTGCGATCCCCAAAAGCAAGAAGGTGTATTAGAGCCATGGATGCCTTGTTGTGACGTTTTCCAAAACGCTTCTCTAGAAGATATCAATAACTTACATATGAATCACAGCCAAGTTTTGATTGATGTGTTCAAAAAAACACCTTTAAATGGTGGCAGCCGAAAAGATTCTGGTCGGATTTTAAATTGCCATAAAAACCATGATGGGCACAAGGATGTATATGGGCGAATAGATCCTTCTCAGCCTGCCCCAACAATGACTACAGCTTGTATCAACCCATCAAAAGGCCGATTCGTACATCCTACTGAACACCATGGGATCACAGTAAGACAAGCCGCAAGAATCCAAACATTCCCTGACGATTATATTTTTTATGGGGGAATTACTGCAGCCGGTAAACAAATAGGTAATGCGGTACCAGTAGACTTAGGTGTGGCATTGTTAAGTCATATCAAAGAGCACCTTAACGAACAGTCGTGATGTATATAACGATAGGTAATAGAAGATATTTTAATTGATAAGGAACGAGAGAACGCATGATTGAAACCCTCGCATTTCGGACTCAAGCCAGGACTATTGACCATTTGGGACGCGAGCAAATTGCAGACTGCCCTACGGCAATTTCAGAGTTATGGAAAAATTCGTATGACGCTTATGCTCGTTCCGTAGCCTTGCATATATTTGATGGGCCAGAACCTGTTGCTGCTATTTTTGATGATGGGCATGGTATGAGCTACGATGAATTTGTAAATCGCTGGCTGGTAGTAGGCACACAATCAAAATATCAACAGTCGCAAAATGATACTGTGGATAGGGATGGTCTATCTATCCGCACCAAACAAGGCCAAAAAGGCATTGGGCGTTTGTCTTCTGCTAATCTAGGACCATTGCTTCTGCTAATTTCAAAGAGGCGAGAACAAGATTTTGTTGTTGCATTAATCGACTGGCGAATATTTGAAAATCCATTCCTTACTTTGTCAGACATAGAAATTCCCGTAACAACAGCTTCTAATCCTAAGAAGTTACTCCAAGTTATTCCTGAGCTATTCCAACGTTTAATGGAAAATATCCAAGGTAACAACCAGGATAATTTGAGAGCTGCAAGACTAAGTGCGGCATGGGAAAACTATGATCTTATTGCGCTTGAAAATGATCCAGTTTCTCAAAAACCTTCAGAATCAATAATAAACACTATTATCAATGCTAAATTCGATGATCATCACTTAGAACCTTGGGCTGTTTGGAGTGGAGAAAAAGATCACGGGACAGCGTTACTGGTAACTGAAATAAATTACGATCTCAAAGCTCAACTTCCTAGCATTGAGCCTAATGGAGAGATTCAAAAAATCAGGGAGGGCTTCAAAACCACACTTTCTGCTTTCACTGATCCGTATATAAACGAATTCGCCCATGAAAATAATGCATATGATCCCGAATTTTTATATGAAGTAAAAGTTTGGAGCCAAGGAATTGGTAAATCTGTTGTCACAGATAACCGCGAAGTCTTGAGCAGACAAGTAACTGACGAGATGGAGCACGTTATCAGTGGTAATATTGATGAGAAAGGAGTTTTTAGAGGTCAAATCAAAGCGTTTGGTGAATGGGTTGAGTTAGGGGAAGATTGCATAATAGAGCCACCTAAAGACTATGTTCCACCCAAAGGACCAACAACTTTTGTCGGGCCTTTTGCACTTTATGTTGCGACTTATGAGCGAGAGCGTTTAAATAGCACCCATTCAGATAGTGAGCATATAAGACTATTTAGCATACCCAAAGAATTAACCGGTTTTCTTATTTTTAGGAACGGATTACGAGTATTGCCGTATGGTCGTATTGATAATGACTTCTTTGAGATTGAGAGCCGAAGGTCTATTTCAGCAGGTCGGGAATATTGGAATGCGCGTCGAATGTTTGGGCGCATCGCTTTGTCTCGAGAGTCAAATCCGAATCTTCGAGACAAAGCTGGACGAGAAGGATTTATTGATAATCGTAGCGCCAAAGCTCTCAGAAATTTGGTTACTCATATTCTTAGGCATATTGCTTACCAGTACCTCGGTTCGGCATCTGATTTGAGAAAAGAAGTATTACCAGATATTAAAGCGCAAAATGAAAAAAATAGGGCTGAAAACGATAGAAAGGAGTTAGCTAAAAAGAACGTAAAAAAATTTCGAGGGCTTTTAAAAAAAAATCTTCCAGCTCTTGAAATGTTATATAAGAATTTTGAAGAGTGTGCAGGGAGCTTTACCGTAGATACGGAAGATGAGTTTGAAGCTGCTCAGGAGCTGATTAACAATACAAACCAGGAATTGAGTAGACTAAGAATCACTGGGGCTCCTTCAAAATTAGGTTCAAATGAAGATGATTATCGTAGGTTCCGAACAATATATGTTGATTTACAGTCTCAATTGAGGGTTTTTTCTGCAATGCGAACAACTGCGTTGCAGCGTATAAATCCAGCAAAGCCAGAAGAGTTAGCTGAACGGCAACTAAGAAGTCATGCCAGTCGCCTGCAAGCAAAACTGCGCAACTGGCGCAAGGCGATAACGCAAATACAGGAGTCGGAAGTAAGCCGAGTAGACCGTTTGTTTGAAGAAAGAAATAAAGAATTTCACTTACTAGCGCTCCCGTTGATTGAAGAAGTAAAATCTAAGCGATTATTTTTAGCTCAAGCATTAGATAGAATGCAAGAATTCCATGAAATTCTAGAGGCTGAAAATGAGAATACCTTTCAATCATATCTAGATACACTCGAAGTATTGAGTGAAAACATTAATATCGAATTAATTGCTCGTCAGAGTTCAGCTGATAACATTGCTTTGAGAGAGGATCTCAACAGATTACATCAGGTTGCTCAGTTAGGAGTAACAGTTGAGATATTGGGTCACGAACTAAATACCAATGCAAGGATGATTCAAGAAGGCCTAAAGCAAATTAAAAAACAAGGTAAAGTGCAGGGGGTTGAATTAATTGAAAGCGGTTTTGAAGCACTAAGCCAACAGCTTGAATTTCTTTCTCCTCTTAAAATATCTACTGCACGTACAAGACGTAATATATCTGGAGAAGAAATAGTTCACTACTTGAATGCTTTTTTTGATGTGGTGTTAAGGTCACGGAATATTCAGATAGAAGCTAATAAAGATTTTTATCAATTCTGCTTATCAGAACAGCCTTCTCGGTTACTACCAGTCTTCGTTAACCTGATCAATAATAGTATATATTGGCTCGTAACCTCTCAAACTAAAAATCCAAAAATTAAGCTATCAGTTGTTGATGAGAAGGTCATTGTTTCTGATAATGGGCCTGGTATCGATCCTGTTGATCAGGAAAATCTATTTAAAATGTTTTTTACTAGAAAAATAAGCGGTGGACGAGGAATAGGTCTTTATCTATGTCGTGTAAATTTATTAGCAGCAGGACATTCAATAGAATACACAACTGATAGTAAATTTCAGATATTGAAAGGTGCTAATTTTGTTATTTTTTTTAAAGGAGCAAGCTTTGACTGAGGTAACAACTTTCTCTAATTTGGTGGAAGAGGCGTTTATTAGACCACTTCGGTCTGTGCTAATTATTGATGACCAATACCCGACTTGGGAAGAAATTCTAAATAATTCCAAAACAGAAGAACATCGACTTCATGATATACATGGTCGGTCTATGGAAAAAACGTGGCATCTCCAACCGGATAAACCGCTTTCTGTAATACAACAATTTAGAGCCAGAAAACCCGGTCTTGTTGTTGATATTCATGATGCTCTTGCTCCTGACGCTGAAGGCTCACAAGGTCTTGGTGAAACAGCGTCGCAGCTTGCCGATCACTTGCATCAATCGGATCTACTGATACTTGACTATAACTTAGAAGGAGATAGCTCAGGGCTTGGTGGTTTAAAGGCAAGAAGTATTCTTCAATCTGTCTTGCAGAATCCACATTTTAATTTGGTAATTGTTCATACTGAAGAAGATGATTTAGAGAAAGTGTTTTTTGATTGTTTAATTCCGTTGATGAAAACTTGTACGTCTGAATTCAGTACTGAACTTAATCAAAAACTTGATTCTCTTGATGGAATACTGGACGACATGGAGACCGAGGAAAAATTCGATAGAGCACAACTGAATGATATTCTCAGTTTAGCTGAATACGTCGAGCTTCGTCATCCCAGTCTTACAATAGCTAAGCTGACTGCTGACTATATGAAATCTCAGGGAGTAGCTGCTAACTTGAGTAAGTTTGCACAGGAGTTAGGGTTTAAAGGAGGAGAGCTAAAGAATTTCTTATTTTGGGCTATTAGAGAATTTGAAAAGAGTCAATTACCTATCGAATCTAAGAAAGTTTTTAACGGGTTAAATTGGTTTAATAGTGTGTCGTGTAAATGGTTGCGAACTTCTAGAGGTTTTGTGACGTTTGTAAAAAAAGGGCCTGCTGATCTTATTTCTGAACTGCAAACAGCAATAGAGCACTGGCAACCTACACCCTCTAGATTGCTTTCGGCAAAATATCGTCATGAGCTAAGTCGTAGTGGAGTTGAGACCGAAGATCGAAGTTTATCAAAAACTCATGTTTTCGCACATTTCTATCAAGATATTTTTAAGACTGATGCAGGAGCGCAAACTAAGCGCGTCAGAGCTATTAAATTTAAAGAGCATTTGTCAGAACATACTGAGTCAATGTTATTTCATATTGAAGATTTGTTAGTTAAGTTTGGTGAAAAAATTATTTCTGCAGATATTAACCCGAATGAGGGTTTTTCTAAACACTATAATGTCGACTTAGATGACATAGGAGAGCACCAAAAAGCCATAGCTCATTACAACAGTTACATATCAACCTTACCTGTAAAGCGAGGAAGTGATCAGCTAGATAGTGGTCACATATTCAAGGTGAGGGACGAGTGGTGGATATGTGCGACGCCCGCGTGTGACCTTCAACCGGGGCAAAATACTATAGCATTTGTCGGTGTTAGTGATGGACTTAGGCCATTTATGGCACTAAAACTGGAGGTGGTTAAGCTAAAAAATTTAACGCCTTCCCATATTAATAGTGGTAACTACTGTTTCGTTGAAGATAAACCTAATAATGTTATTTCTTTGGGGTTGCGCGCCCTAGAAGCAGAGCAAGAGCCAACCAATGAGAAAGCTACTTGGAGAACATTCTTAGCTAAGAATGATGGTCAAATTGAAGACGGTACTTTTAGTCTTGTAAAACCGACATTTGATGGGGAATGTTTAGAATTGCCTGAATTTGAGGCTACTATTTTTACTAAATTACGCTACGAGTACGCGCTAAACTACATACGAAAAATAGGGGCTAGTGTTTCCCGCATAGGATTGGGATATGCCGCTTTCCGTGATTAAATATTATAGATTATCTATCAAACTGCCTATTATTGAGTTATTTGTAAGCGTCACTATAACTACCCCTAATACCCCACATTAACCGTTGTTAATATGAGGTATTAGATATGATTTATAAACGGATAGTCCACGGCAGCAGAGGGGCGATGGATTTCCCATGCTTGAGGAGGGGAAGTTTTTCGAATGGCGCCGTGAGATAAACACTCGTCGGTACGTCATTGGCTTTGGCGGTTTCAATTAGGCTGTACAGCATGGCGCTGGCTTAGGCATCGCTGCGGCTATTTGAGAACAACCAGTTTTCCTGCCAATCACAAACGGCTTGATGGCCCGCTCGGCAAGGCTGTTATCTATCGCCACCGCGCCGTGCTCAAGGTAAACCTTAATCTGGACTGGACGCTTAAATAATAAAAGGCGCAATACGTGCCTTATTAAAAATGGGAGGACTAGGGATTAAGCTTGCGTCAGATTAAGTTCATCGAACACGATTTTTTAATATGGGTGCCTCGTAATTAGTAGTGCTTATTTAGAGGCGGACTAACCGGTCACCCATACTAGTTTCTGCACTTTTGGTTCGATATCTCCATCCAAAGAGCTTGCGCTTGGACTTTTGAGCAGGCACTGATCCTAAGCCTCATGTTACTCAAATTAGTTTGGTAGATACGCCCTTAATCATAGCGTCAGTAGCACTGTAAGAAGGGCGTTTTTGTGTGGGCTGACTACTTTCTGGTTAAAGCTGTTTTAGCGTGGTTGGTCTGTTTAGTCGTTATAAATTAATGGCACGAGTATTATCAGGTCTGGCGCGGGGCGACTGTTGGCACTAGCAGGCGGCGCTCAAATCCTGAGATAGGTAGTAGGAGTTATCGTAGCCAACCGTCAAATGCCAAGGACGGCATTTGCCTCGCTTTGACGTATCATTTCAACTTAACCGCGTTGGTGTAGATAATACCGCTATCTCTTTTACAATCACTCATCAGTGAGAACTTGCCACGACTCCATTTCAAATATGGCATGTTGAGTCGTAGAGACCATGGCTTACGACAATATTAAGCCGTTCCTATATCTGGCTATTTAGCACCTCGTTTGTCATAAGCTCGGTATCGCTCACTATGTAAAGTCATCTTTGCGCTCAAATATGGGGTTTTATCAGGTTAGGTTGTGGCTTTTAGGTTACTTTAAACAAGCTGTTCGATAATTTTGATGGATCTTAACTGAGGGCGGATTAACGCAGGTTACGTTGCTTAATGTCGTTAGAGCCATGTCTAGGCTAAAGATTGTATAACTTAATAAGGGGGCGCTATGGGATTGCTGGTAAAGGGAAAATGGGTTGATCAGTGGTATGACACAGCTGCCACTGGCGGAAACTTTGTGCGTACCGACCCACAGTTTCGCAACTGGATTACGCCGGATGGCGCGCCGGGCCCGAGTGGCGAAGGTGGATTCGCTGCAGAAGCGGGGCGTTATCATTTGTATGTGTCGCTCGCTTGCCCATGGGCGCACCGGACGCTGATTTTTCGGGCGCTTAAAGGCTTGGAAGACATGATCCGCATCTCGGTCGTTCATCCTTATATGGGCGACCATGGCTGGACTTTTGAGCCGGCGCCCGGTGTGGTGGCCGACCCACTGGTGGGGGCCAAGTATATGTATGAGGTCTACCAGCATGCACAGCCCGATTACAGCGGCAGGGTGACCATACCTGTATTGTGGGATAAGCAGCAGGGCAAAATAGTCAATAATGAGTCGTCTGAAATTATCAGAATGTTCAACTCGGCATTTGATGGCGTGGGCGCCAAAACTGGGAATTATGCTCCAGCCGAGCTCATGACTGACATAGACGCTATGAATGAACGAATTTACGGAGCGATTAACAATGGTGTCTATAAAGCAGGCTTTGCCACTGAGCAAGGTGTTTATGAGCGAGAAGTCACCGCCTTGTTCGACATGCTCGATGAGCTTGAGGTCCGTCTGGGCAAGCAACGTTACCTGATCGGCGATCGTATAACTGAGGCTGACTGGCGCCTGTTTACCACTCTGATCCGTTTTGATGCGGTTTATTACGGGCACTTTAAGTGCAATTTACGTCGCTTAGTCGATTACCCCAATCTTTGGGCTTACACGCGTGAATTGTATCAATGGCCAAGTGTGGCCGACACCCTGAATATACCGCATGTTAAAGAGCACTATTACACCAGTCATGGAACCATTAATCCGAACGGCATAGTCCCGTTGGGGCCAGTGTTATTGCTAAATGAGCCTCATGGGCGGGATGTTTTATTCGCAGATTAGGTTGTTAAGCCAGCGCTAAAGTTGAATTTTCTAACCTTTTTGTTGCCAGTTTTTTCGGTGTCCCGTTTGTTGACTTGTTCTAATCGCTTAAGCGGGACATTTATTTAGCCGTAGCTTCAAAAGGCGACCCATAGCACAAGTCTGTTCTTTGCTGCTGGCCACTGACTGACTTGGCTTGAAATGTTACTGGTTTGTAAATATGGTGGAGAGGATCAAGCCAACCGGGAGAGAGCGCCGAGCCAGTAATATAAGGCATGAGCGCCGCCGAAGGAGCAACGGCCCCGTAAACTCTCAGGCAAAAGGACCGGTGGCTGTAGACAAATCCGAAGAGTGGTCTGTGCACTGTTAGACCCGCCGAAGGAGCAAGCCCATTTATCTGGGGATAGATGCGGTGAATCTCTCAGGCTCCAATACGGATGGGGACGTCAGGTGATTATGGTTAACGCATTACGCCTGCAAAATAGAGTGCACGACTATGTCTGAGATGAAAAAAATCGCCGTTTTGGGTGCCGGTATTACCGGTATCACTACAGCCGCTAAGTTAATTGAACAGGGTTTTGAAGTGACCGTGTTTGACCGACAGCGTTATGCGGCCATGGAAACCAGTTTCGCCAATGGCGGCCAGCTTTCTGCCTCTAATGCCGAAGTGTGGAATACGTGGGCCACGGTATTAAAAGGCGTGAAATGGATGCTACAAGCGGATGCGCCCTTACTGGTAAATCCAAAGCCGAGCTGGCATAAATTGAGCTGGATGTTCGAATTTATGCGCCATATTCCCGATTACCAACGTAATACCATTGAAACTACCCGTCTTGCCATTGAGGCGCGTCGTCACTTGGTGGAATTAGGCCAAAAGTGGGGCGTGGAGTTTGACCGTTCCGATTGCGGCATTATGCATTTCTATAGCAACCAAAAAGATTTTAAACACGCCTGCGAAGTGACCAAGCTGCTTAAGCAAGGCGGATTAGAGCGCCATGCCCTGAGCCCTGCCGAGATCAAACTGAAAGAGCCTCGCCTACAGGGTGACTTTGTGGGGGGCTTTTGGACGCCCAGTGATAGTACGGGTGATATCCATAACTTTACCTTTGGTTTGGCCGAAGCCATTCGTAAAGCGGGCGTGACTTTTTGCATGGAAACCGAGCTGAAAGATGTGAGTATCGAAGGCTCAGGCGTACGCGTGACCGACGATAAAGGTAACTCAACGCACTTTGATGCTGTAGTGGTATGTGCGGGGGTGGGCAGTCGTGAATTGGCGAAGAAGCTGGGCGACCGCGTTAATATCTACCCAGTTAAAGGCTACTCCATTACGGTTAATTTACGTGACCAGTTAAGCCAAGACAGTGCACCACTCATTTCTTTGCTGGATGATGAGACGAAAATTGTAACCAGCCGTTTGGGACCCGATCGTTTCCGTATCGCCGGCACCGCCGAATTCAACGGGTATAATCGTGATATTCGCCACGATCGTATTGAGCCACTGGTGAAATGGTGCAATCGACACTTCCCCGATGTGTCTACCGAAAGTGCGGTGGCGTGGGCGGGCTTAAGACCCATGATGCCGAACATGATGCCTAAAGTGGGTAGAGGTTCTCACCCACAGGTATTTTATAATACCGGTCACGGGCACTTAGGCTGGACATTAAGCGGTGCCACCGCGGATGCGGTGGCCAACGTGATGGCGGCGGCACGTGAAGAAAATAGCAGTTATTCTACGGTGGCAGTGAACTAACGGTACTGAGCTAATGCTTAGCGCTTACTACAACTAAAAAGTAGCCATCAAAAGATAATGCCAGTCAGAAGCTGACTGGCATTTTTATTAGGAAACTTCACCGGTTGGGACTCTGCCTAGTTAGGCCGCTATTCACCACGAGCAGCTACTTTAGCACGAGCAACCGATAGACCCCGTCCTCGACTTCAATGCCGTGAGTGTCGTGGGTGAAACCCGGGAAGGACCTATCGAAACTTTCCAGTGCCTTCAAATACGCCAGTAATGGCCCATCTGACGGGCCAGCATTCTCCCCTGGCATTAACAATGGAATTCCTGGTGGGTATGGCACAATGCCGGTCGCTGCTATTCGCCCCGCCGCCTCTTCTAAGGTGACTTGCTCTACTTCGTCCCTGACCAGTTTCTCATATGCTTCTACCGGGCTGAATTCGGCCTTGGGTAGCATGCCGAAGGCGCTGGCCATGGCCGAGGTGGTTTTGTTTTTCTTCATTGCAGCGAAAATTTCCTCTGCAAGATCTTTGAGTCCCATGCCGGCATAGCGAGTCTCATTGGCGGCTAACAAGTTTGGTAGGCACATACCAAGTTCTAGATTGATGTCGTAGTCGCGCTTGAAGTCGAGCAACGCATTAACCAGCGTGCCCCATTTGCCTTTGGTGATACCGATGGAGAACAGGAAGAGGATCGTGAAATCCGTGGTTTTCTCGACCACTATACCTCTATGACAGAGATACGCGGTCAACACGCAGGCGGGAATGCCAAAATCCAGTAGGTTGCCGTCATCTCCCATACCAGGGCTCAGGATGGAGACTTTGATCGGGTCAAGCATGCAGTAGCCGTCTTCAATATCGCCAAAGCCGTGCCAGACTTCATTAGGGTGCAGCACCCAGCAGGCGGGTTCGGTTCTTAGCTTGACAGGGTCGACCTCGTGGAATGCCACTTCCGTACTCCCGACATGCACGGTAGGTGGCTGCCAACAGGAGAAAAACCAGTCATCCTTGCTGAGCATTTCGTGCTGCATGCGGGAAATGACCTGCCGGAAAGAAATCGCTTCATCGATGGACTCGTTAGTCAGAATTTGTCCGCTTGGGGCTTCCATCATCGCCGAGCTGACGTCGCACGACGCCATGATTGCGTAATTGGGGGAGGTGGACGCGTGCATCATGTACGACTCGTTGAAGCGATCATGAGGAATAGGATTGCGGCCGTTACGCACGTGGATCATCGAGGCTTGAGACAATGCCGCAAGCAGTTTGTGGGTCGACTGGGTAGCGAACACAGTAGGCTTAGATGCATCGTGCTCATCTGGGTTGCCATACATGGCAAATCTGTCTTTGTAGAGCGGATTAAAGCGTGCATAACCGTACCAAGCCTCATCAAAGTGCAGACGGTCAACGCTTTGCCCTAGTAATTCTTCAACACGCGTAACGTTATAGGTCAGGCCGTCATAGGTCGAGTTGGTTACTATGGCATGCACCGGCGTTGGGTTGATGTGGCTTTTGACCAGCGGATTATCGGCGATGCTCGCTTTTACGGCCTCAGCGCTAAGAGCCTGTGGCAAGATAGGACCTATGATGCCGTACCGATTGCGCGTGGGTACTAGGTAGGTGGGGATTGCTCCTGATAATGTCATCGCGTGTTCGGCAGACTTGTGGCAGTTGCGGTCACATAGGGCGATTTGGTCTCGGGTGACACTGGCCATCAGAATGACCCGATTAGACATCGACGAACCGTTGGTCACGTAATAGGTGCGATGGGCGCCGAACACTTTGGCTGCATAGCGCTCCCCCTGACCGATAGGGCCGCTGTGGTCGAGCAGCGAGCCAAGTTCGCTCACCGAAATCGACAGATCGGAGCGCAGCAGGTTTTCCCCGAAAAATTCATAGAAGGCTCTGCCTGCCGTGCTTTTCAAAAACGCTGTGCCGCCGGCATGACCCGGCGTGTGCCAGGAATACTCATAACTACGGGCAAACTTTACCAAAGCGCCGAACATAGGTGGCAGCACGGCTTGCCGGTAGCGTTCGATGGCAGCCAATATCCGGCCGCTCAGGAATTGACTCGTGTCTTCTGGTAACCAGATAAAGTCGTCGGCGTGCTGCATTACGATAAGCGGTATGCTGGAGGCAGTGCTGCGATCGCTGATCAAAAACACCGGCACGCGGGTGTTACGTTCGCGCAGCGTAGTAAGTAAGTCAATGCACTGCTGATGACCTTCGCTGTTGTCCATTTCCCAACAGAGTAGCACGCACTGAACAGCCGGATCCGTGCTTAATATTGAGCTCGCATCACTGAGGGTTTCGGCTGTGAGCACGTTGATTGCACGTTTTTCCACGTCAGTGATCAACTGGTTTAACGCTCTGCCAAAAACGCTTCGCTTGTCGGGCTGATTACTTACCAACAACGCCAACATACCTAACAAATTGATGTAAGCGGTCATGATTTTATCTCCCCATTGATCGAATTCAAGTCGTTTACAGGGATAGACTGCCCTGTCAGATGCTGCGCCGAGACTGTTTGCGTCGGTACGCTGTTATTCAATGCTTCAAGACGGATCAGGCGAGTATTGACGAAGCCGAATAGCGTATAGCCGACTATGGTCGCCACCCCACCGAGCATCAACGCCTCAGCACCCGCACTGTAGAGGGCCAGATAGCTGTAGGCCGCTGCGATGTAGGCCACAATGTTGGTAATGAGTGCCTTTTTAGGCGGCACGTTAGATATTTTTTGTAGGGTCATGACTGTTGCCATGCACAGGATGTAAGGCACTAGGTTGGTGACCACGGCCAAGTTGACCAAGATATCGAATTGTTTAGTAAGCTCAGGACTGATGGTCAGTAGCGCCAAAGCCGTTTGAATGGCTAATAGGATCAGCATGCTGGTGATGGGCACGCCGTGTTTGTTGGTTTTGGCGAATATCGGCAGGAAATATCCGGTGTCCGCCGAACTCTTGAAGACTTGGGCTACAGTGAATTGCCAACCGAGCAGAGAACCAATGCAGGCCAGTACCATCACGCCCATCACAATGCTGCCAACGAAAGGATTGAACATTTGGGCAAATACCAAGCCGAATGGTGCGGTTGAGCTGACCAGTTCGGCATTGCTGACGATGCCTGCGATGACATTGGTTGAAGCGATATAAATGACAGCGGCGCCAAGTGTCCCGCCAAGGACGGCAATAGGCACGTTTTTCTCTGGGTTTTCCACCGCGTCGCCGTTAGCACATGCCGACTCAAGCCCAAGAAAGGCCCACAGGGTGATCGCCACCGAGGCGCCTGCTGCGTCGTACCAAGGCATATTATGTGGATTCCAGCCTGCGGCATATACACTGCTGTCGAACCAAAACCAGCCGACGGTCGAGACTAGCGCGACTGGTGCAATGACACCCCACACGGTTACAGCACCAATTTTGCCGGTAACACTCGCGCCGCCAAAGTTGGCGAAGGTCGTTACCCACAAGAGGGCAATGGTTGCTAGCCCCACTTGCACAGGGCCAAGCTGCACGCCGAACAGCGTTTGAATATAGCCCACCGCCGTTATGCTGATCGCCACGTTGGCAATTAATAACGACAGGCCATAGGTGTAGTTTGTAATGTAGTTGCCAGACTTACCGAAGGTATATTCGGCGTAACCGCCCATGCCGCCGGTCTTTCGGCTGAGCATGCCGCAGCGAGCAAAGGCATAGGCCAGAGCCAGCGATCCTGTGGCTGTGACTAGCCAAGAAAGAATAGAAATACCACCAACTTCAGCGAGTTTACTCGGCAGCAAAATAATACCTGAACCCAGCATGTTGACGGCCGTCAACAGGGTGAGTTGTCCGACACTCATTTTCTTTGCGACTGCCATTACATTGCCCCAACGTATAGGTGAGACTTTAACTCTAGTGAAGGTTTTCGTTTGTGCAAAATACAACACAACAAGTTTGTTTTGTGTGGCGAAAAGCGGGCTTTATGATGTTTTGGGGACTCGCTAACTATCTAGAACCGCATGGCAACAGGCTACGAACTCGCGAATGCTGCTTGGGGGCTGATGTGGATTTGTCTCCTATAAGGTGGAACTGGAAATAAAATTACGCAGTGAAAAAATGGACCATTTTTTAGTGCATCAAATTAGTGCATCAAAACAAAAGCTGAGAGAGACTCAAGAAGTGCAAATTGATTATCTCGAAGACGTGATGAAAGAACTGAAAGGTAAGCGTTCACCCGCCGACTCTGTATCTGAGGGCATACAAGCCAATATGGGCAAGTTTAGTTGCGAGTGAAATGGTTACCAATAGAAATCTTCGTAATCAAAGGGCTTCTGATTAGGGTTCTTTATTTATTGTTGTCCTAAACTACGTAGGCTTTGCTCTGGGTGCGAGTGCCGCGCCCGTTCTATGGTCAGTGGCGAGGAACACCATAATGACGACTCCCTATAAACGCTTAGATAAAACGCAGGCTACAGTGCTCTTGGTCGACCACCAAACGGGTTTGCTGTCGTTGGTGCGCGATATAGACCCAGATAAGTTTAAAAATAACGTGCTGGCGTTAGCCAACTTGGCAACATATTTTGAGTTGCCAACCATTCTGACCACTAGCTTCGAAGATGGCCCTAATGGTCCCTTGGTTCCTGAGTTAACAGAAATTTTTCCTGATGCGCCTTATATTGCCCGCCCAGGTCAAATTAATGCTTGGGATAACGAGGATTTCGTCAAGGCGATCGAGGCCACAGGTAGAAAGCAATTGATCATTGCCGGTGTGGTGACGGAAGTGTGCGTGGCTTTTCCAGCGTTGTCGGCGCTGGACGCTGGCTATGAGGTGTTCGTGGTAACGGATGCGTCGGGCACCTTTAATGAGCTAACTCGTCAGGCGGCATGGGATCGTATGTCGTCATCGGGTGCGCAACTGATGAGCTGGTTCGGGGTGGCGTGTGAGTTGCATCGTGACTGGCGTAATGATGTTGAGGGCTTGGGTGCGTTGTTTGCAAACCATATTCCGGATTATCGTAATCTGATCAATAGCCATACTAAATTCACCTCTAAAAAATAGGCGCCCCAGCGGTGTGAAACAGACCCCAGCATGTGACTGTGCGCACCGCCGAGGTAGGGGTATTATATTGGTTTGTAAACGTTTGCTTGGGTTAAGGAAAGGGAAGGGGCATCGCGATAGCCTAGGTAAAGCACAGTTGGTGAGCCCCAGTCAGGTAAACTTGATGAGCGCAGGCTGGGAATTGCTCATAGCGACGCATCTTTGCCTAACGAAAAGTCTTGTTCGGAAAAAGTACTTTTCACGCAGTGCGGCTGTGGATTGCGCAGTCTGGCGCTGAGAGAACCTGTGCGCCATTTTACCTTGCTGCAGGGTAGCCCTAGCGCACCGGTGTTGGCTTGCTGATGACCGGCAGAATCAGGTACTTTTTATACCAACAGATAGATGATGTGACATAACAAGGTTATTAACCCCCGAGAGCCTGATTTGGAGCAGGGTTTAGGGGGTTAATTTTTAGCGTGTTTTTACTTCTTGCTCTGTTCTACAGTGTGGCAACAGATTCAAAGATTTTGATAACGGTTCATGTCCAATAGGCCGGCTTCTATGGGATTAGTTTCCTGCAGGTAGCTGTGCATATCGTTAAAGTAAAACCAAAAATCTGGATGGGTGCGACGAATACCATAGCGATCCGCCACACTGTGTATTTGTTTGGCGTCTGTCATCGAGGTGAGGGCGCTAATAAAGTCTGCTAGCTCTGCTTGTTTGACGTTAAAGATAAAATTTGGGTAGCTACCCACTATGCCTGGTAATACGGTTAGGGTGTCATTTTTTGGGCGCAAACGTCTGTCTTCACCGAGCATAAAGGCTACGTTGCTGTGATCCCGATTGTGGATCAGGCTGTATACCTGACGCTGCTCGGGATCGTCACTTTCAATGCGTAGCAAGGTGAGTTCGGGCAGCCATTTAATGACCGGTAATAAACGCCCGGTAAACCCAGTTAAGCGCCTAAGCTGATCATCAATGCGTTCTTGAGCTGTGTAGTGCTCGGTCGAATTAGGGCTACAGTCGATTTGCTTGCAACGATTGAGCCAATCGGTTGGTCCCGCCACGGCAGCTAAGTGAGTTAAAACCTGCTGGCTAAAATCGGCCAAGGGCTGTTTGGCATCGGTGGAAATTTGGCTAGGCGTGGTTTCATCTACGTCGGCATAGGTGGTAAATAGCTTGATGCGTGCACTGTTTTCATACCAAGCGTGTAACAGCGGATTACGCTGTTTGGGTGGCAAGAAGCGCAGTAGGTTAGCTTCAGAGCCGTTGCGAATTAAGTCAAAATAGAGACGTGTTTCTGCTTGGTGGGAAACGTTACCAAAGACGTCAAAGTTGGCGACCAAGGCGTAATAAGTACGCTCTAATAGCGGATAATCCATCACCCACATAGTGCTTGGCGTGTCGCCTTGCCAGCCGTTGATGACACTGGCGCTGTCATAATGGCGAAATACGGTGAGCAGTGCTTGGTCATTGTGACCATCGCCATCCCATAGATGCTCAAGACTTGGGCCTTGAGGATATTGCTTAGCATAAGCGCGTTGGCGATATTTTAAGTAGCTGTTTCTGCCACTGCGGTATGAAATCCAAGTTGGCCCCAAGTTGAGTAAATTAGCGTCGAGACCGGGCAAGGTGAGCCAATCGCGCACCTGAGTTTGATGGCTGGCGTCGGTAACAAATAAGTCATGCTCGGGCGCTTGAAAGCTCACCCAAAACTGGTCGCGTATTACGTCGGTGGCAATTTGCCCGCGACAAACTGGCCCGCGAATAAAGGCCCGTACAAAGTATTCGGCGTCATCTAGCATAAATTGATAGCGGGCCTTAGCCGGAATAGCCGCGTAGGTAAAAAATGGGTTGGCCGCATAATCTTTTCGGTAATCGGGAAGCTTTTTTACAATCCAGTCATCGGTATAAAACATTTGCTCGAGGTGCGCCATTTTATCGTTATTCAATGCATAGGTGATGTGTGTTTTGTGTATCCGGCTTTCAATATAGGGGCGCAGACGGTAATAAAATTTCCCCTCTGGTGAGTCAGTAGGGCGAGTGCTGGCAATAACGTCGATTGGCTGACCGGTCGGCGTGCGTGAACGCACTATTTCAAAAAAGGTGTTTTGATCCTTATCTGACAGATCATTGAAATAGAGGTGTGCTAAAAACCAATGTTCATATAAATAGCGGGCCACCAGTTGCTGGCGATTCGCATCGCGGTTTAGCCAAGTCTCCCAACTGAGTTGTGCCCATGCTAAGGCCGGAGACAGCTGAATGACTTGCTCGGGCACCTGCGCGCCTTGGGCCAGCCAGCTTTGCACGGTTTGATATTCTTGGGTCGTTAAACCCGTCGCCGCAAACGGCATGCCCACTTGCGGATGGTGGCGGGCAAAGGTATCAAATTCGCTCACTTGGCTGCATTGATTCTTACGGGTGGGTGAAATATCAAGGTCATCAGGCAAACGTTGATTGTCGGCCCAAGGGCGCTGTTGGCCTAAGGCCAGCATGCTTTGCATTAAGCTGGCTTGGTTGTTGGGCTGCTCTAATACGCTAAAAAAACCGCGCTGACGCCAAGCAAGTTCATTTTGGGCATCGATATGTAAGCGAGTGGGTTGGACATTTTTGGTGCGTGCTCCGTCATATACCTGCAGTTTACTGGCACCGCGTACTAAGCCTGCATTGCTGGAAAGTTTAAGTTGGCACGGGGCGTCGTAACAGGCATGGCAGGCCACGCATTTTTGTTCAAAAATTGGCTTTATATCTTGTTCGTAATTTACGGTGCTTGGTAAAGCAGTGGACGTATTAGGTAATTCAGCTTGCGCATTCGCCACGGCGAGAGCGGGCTGCAGAATACTCAGCGTAAAGCAGAAAAACAGCACTAACCGCAGTGAAAGATTATTCATTATTATCCCTTATCGTCTATTCCTAATAGGGTGGTACCATCTACTTTATTTAAGGTAAAGAGGAATCTATATATGAGGAGCTTATCAAAAACAGGCTGCCAGATAAAAACATTAACGCTGTTATGGTTAGTCTGTGTCTCGACGACAGTATCGGCACAGACCATTAATAGCCGGCCAGCGTTAGAACTGAATTTAAATTCAGACTTAGAGCCCGCCTGCTTTTATGCGGATCAGCGTTACTCAAAAGGCTCCATTATCGAAATGGCCAAACAGCCTTTTATCTGTGAGCGAGAAAAAACCTTTGAGCAAAATGGCCGCTTAAGCTGGCAGCCGTTTCCGCTTAACCTTCAGCCTCAGCAAAAGTTGAGTGCACCTTAAACTCTCAGCTCACCAAGGAGCGCGCGATGGACATTGTTCGTATCATTATTACTATCTTGTTACCGCCGTTAGGCGTGTTCTTACAAGTCGGCTTGGGCAAGCATTTCTGGATCAATATCATATTGACACTATTAGGCTATTTCCCCGGCCTAGTACATGCTATCTGGGTCATTGCAAAAAAATGAATGTCAAAAATGAGGGCTAAAAATGAATGCCGATAGCACAAGGGTCAACTCAAACGCTTATTTAGCTTAATAGTTAAAAACGCGTAAAAGTCTGGAGAAATTGGCTTGGTTACTCGACAGATCTATCCGCTTACCCAGTGGTTTTAGAATGGGCCTAGACGGGCTTATTGGTTTTAACCTGAACGTTGGCTGGCTAATAGGGCGGCATTATGGTCTTAGATAGTGATAGAGGAGGCTAAGTTAAAGCTACCTTGCTATTGACGCGCATGACGCTGAATATCTTGCTGGAATTGGTGGTGGGCCTAGTGCCCATCTTTGGCGATATGTTCGACTTTGCTTTTAGGGGAAATCTGCGCAAGTATGGCTGCTGAATACTTATTTACAGCGGTAATATGGATAAATATTGCCGTTAAATAAAGCTTAGCTTACGCCACTTAAGCGCGTTGTTTGAGGGGGTCGGCCGCTATATCTAACACCAGCTCACCTTTTGGGCGAGCGCAGCAAGGCAAGACTTCGCCGGCGGCGATAAAGGCCAATGGCGTGCTTTGATAACTCACTTCACCACTGATTATTGTGGTGCGGCAGCTGCCGCAGTAACCACCGCGACACTGGTATTCTACCGCATGTCCCGTGCGCTCCAAGCCTTCAAGCAGGCTTTCGCCTGCTTGAAGTTCAAAACTTAATGCTTGAGTAGTAACTTTACTCACAGCTCAGCACTCGTATTTCAACACTCATAGCTCAAAATCGCCTAAGTCGTCGTGGTTCATTTGCGAGTCAATTTGGCCGATTAAGTAAGAGCTTATCTCCACTTCTTGGGGCGCGACTTGTACGTTATCTGACGATAACCAAGCGTTGATCCACGGAATCGGGTTTTGCTTGGCATTGGGAAACGCTGGTGTCAATCCCACCGCTTGCATGCGCAGGTTGGTGATGTACTCCACATACTGACACAGAATATCTTTGTTTAGGCCGATCATGGAGCCGTCTTTAAACAGGTATTCTGCCCACTCTTTTTCTTGAATGGCGGCGTCGCGGAACAGCTCAAAGCACTGCTGCTCGCACTCTTGGGCAATTTGCGCCATTTCTGGGTCATCTTCACCACTGCGCAAAATATTGATCATGTGCTGGGTGCCGGTTAAGTGCAGTGCTTCGTCGCGGGCAATCAGTTTAATGATTTTGGCGTTGCCTTCCATCAGCTCGCGCTCGGCAAAGGCAAAGGAGCAGGCAAAGCTGACGTAAAAGCGGATCGCTTCCAAGATATTGACGCTCATCAAGCACAGGTAAAGCTTTTTCTTCAGCTCATAGCGGTTGATGTCAACGAGCTTGCCTCTGTGTTCTTGCTGACCTTCACCAAATAAATGATAGAGGCTGGTGTAGCGGATCAAGTCGTCATAGTATCCGGCAATGTCGGCGGCCCGCTTGATGATTTCATCGTTGGCCACGATATCGTCAAACACGATAGCCGGATCATTCACGATATTACGAATAATGTGGGTGTAAGAGCGCGAGTGAATGGTCTCGGAGAACGTCCAAGTTTCAATCCAGGTTTCCAGCTCAGGCAAAGACACAATAGGCAGCAGGGCAACGTTAGGGCTGCGGCCTTGAATAGAGTCGAGCAGGGTCTGATATTTCAGGTTACTGATGAAAATATGCTTTTCATGATCCGGCAGTGCCTGATAGTCGATACGATCTTGCGACACGTCGACTTCTTCTGGACGCCAGAAAAAAGACAGCTGTTTTTCAATTAGCTTCTCAAAGATATCGTATTTTTGCTGATCATAGCGAGCCACGTTCACGGCGTTCCCGAGAAACATCGGCTCTAACATAGCGTCGTTTTGTAATTGACTAAACGTTGTATAAGACATGTAGTTCTTCCACGCAAAAGGAAGGCAGGTTTCCCTGCCTCACTTATTAAATTTTACAAGCGCCACCGGCACAATCGTCTTCTTGCATATCATTTTGGGCGTCGGCGGCACCGTCGCGGGTATTATGATAATACAGCGTCTTTAAGCCGAACTTATAGGCGGTCAGCAAGTCTTTTAACAGTTGCTTCATCGGCACGCGGCCACCGTCAAAGCGTGCTGGGTCGTAACTGGTATTGGCAGAAATCGCCTGATCCACAAACTTCTGCATCACGCCCACTAGGTGCAAGTAACCGTCGTTAGAGGGCATTTGCCATAACAGTTCGTACTGATCTTTTAATGCCGCGTACTCAGGCACCACTTGCTTTAAGATGCCGTCTTTTGAAGCCTTAACAGAGACCAAGCCGCGCGGCGGCTCTATGCCATTGGTGGCGTTCGAGATCTGACTAGAGGTTTCTGACGGCATTAAGGCGGTCAGGGTGCTGTTGCGTAAACCGGTCGTCTTAATCTGTTCGCGCAGACTTTCCCAATCTAAATGCAGCGGCTCTTGGCACAGCGTATCCAAGTCTTTCTTGTAGGTGTCGATCGGCAAGATGCCCTGGGAATACGTGGTTTCATTAAATGCCGGGCACGGACCAAACTCTTGCGCTAACTTAGCCGAGGCTTTCAGCAAGTAATACTGAATGGCTTCAAAAGTGCGGTGGGTTAAGCCCAGCGCGCTGCCATCGGAATACTTAACTCCATGTTTGGCCAAGTAGTAGGCGTAGTTGATCACACCTATGCCTAAGGTACGGCGATTCATGGAGCCATTTTGCGCGGCCAATAACGGGTAATCTTGATAATCGAGCAGCGCATCCAAGGCTCGTACCGCTAAATCGGCCAGCTCTTCCAGCTCGCTGAGGTCGTTAATGGCGCCCAAGTTAAAGGCGGACAGCGTACAGAGCGCTATTTCGCCCTCGGCGTCGTTCACGTCGGTTAACGGTTTAGTCGGCAGCGCAATCTCTAAGCACAGGTTACTCTGGCGAATGGGGGCCACTGTCGGGTCAAACGGGCTGTGTGTGTTGCAGTGATCCACGTTTTGAATGTAGATACGACCGGTGCCGGCACGCTCTTGCATCATCAGGGAAAACAGCTCGACAGCCTTTACGCTGCGCTTGCGAATACTGGCGTCTTGCTCGTACTGGGTGTAGAGGGCTTCAAACTTCACCTGATCTTCGAAGAAGGCGTCGTACAGACCAGGGGTATCTGATGGCGAGAACAAGGTAATGTCGCCGCCTTTGATCAAACGCTGATACATAAGGCGGTTAATTTGCACGCCGTAGTCCATGTGGCGCACGCGGTTTTCTTCGACGCCGCGGTTGTTTTTCAACACCAGCAATGACTCAACTTCTAAGTGCCACATGGGGTAGAAAAGAGTGGCCGCACCGCCACGCACGCCGCCCTGAGAGCAGCACTTAACTGCCGTTTGAAAGTGCTTATAAAACGGGATACAACCTGTGTGGAACGCTTCGCCACCACGAATCGGGCTGCCAAGCGCGCGAATGCGACCGGCGTTAATACCGATACCCGCACGCTGTGATACATAACGCACTATGGCACTAGAAGTCGCGTTAATGGAATCAAGGCTGTCGCCACATTCAATCAGTACGCAGGAGCTGAACTGACGCGTAGGCGTGCGCACGCCGGCCATGATTGGCGTTGGCAGAGACACTTTGAAGGTAGAGGTGGCATCATAGAAACGAGTCACATAACCCAGGCGTGTTTCTTTGGGATACTTAGAAAACAGGCAAGCGGCCACCAGCATGTAGAGGAACTGTGGGCTTTCGTAGATGTCGCCATTGATGCGGTTTTGCACCAAGTATTTGCCTTCTAACTGCTTCATGGCCGCGTAAGAGAAGGTCAAGTCACGATCGTGATCGATATAGTCATTGAGCGCGTTAAATTCTTCACGGCTGTAATCGGCCAAAATGTGCTGATCGTATTTACCCGCTTCGGTGAGGCGTGATACATGATCGTAAAAATGCGGTGGCGTGAAACGGCCATAGGCTTTTTTACGCAAATGGAATACGGCGAGGCGCGCAGCCAAGTACTGGTAGTCGGGAGTCTCTTCCGAGATAAGATCGGCGGCGGCCTTGATGATAGTCTCATGAATATCTTCGGTACGAATGCCGTCATAAAACTGAATGTGTGAGCGCAGTTCTACTTGAGAAACGGAGACGTTATCCAAGCCTTCTGCTGCCCAATCGAGTACGCGATGGATCTTGTCCAGATCGATCGGTTCTTTGGCGCCTGAGCGCTTGGTGACCAGCAGACTTTTATTCATGAGGCAACGTTTCTCCGTGGTTTTTTAGTGTGTAATGCGCGGTCTTTGAGGGCGCGAGGCCGTCATACAAATAAAATCAAACACACTATATAGTGTGTTTGATTTTCTGTAGGAGCACTACATCTAGTTGTTAGGGGTGGTGATAGGCACAATATAGAGTGTTACGAGTTTTTTCTCAAGCGGTCGAAAGTGCGCAGCCCTGTGGATAATCTGTGTTTTGTGGCTTGGGGGTTTGTACTCACTAACGCCTACCCCTTGAGGAGTCAGGCGTTAGGGATTGGCTGGCGTTTTTATGCACGGCAAGAAAGATTTTTAAAAATAATTGCCTTGCAAAAGCCGCTTTTTAGGGAACTTGTTGCTTCTTTCAGCGCTTCACTTCGACTGCATCTTTTAGCCAATTAGACAAGCCTAAAACGGTAGGGATTTGGTGGTCCGCCTGCCATTGATAGGGGTCTTCGCCGGCAGAAATATAGCCCCAAATGGCCGCGATTGTGGTCATGCCCGCGGCGCGCCCGGCTTCGATATCCCGTTTATGATCACCTATATAGACGCACCGCTCGGGGGCCACTACTAATTGCTCGGCGGCAAACAGCAAGGGCGCGGGATGGGGTTTCTTAAAGGCCAAGGTATCTGAGCTGACGGTGACACGGCAACTATCAAACAGCGGCAGTTCGGCTAACAAGGGTAAGGTGAGTGCTGAGGGCTTGTTGGTGACGATACCCCAAGGAATATCATGCTGGTTTAGCCAGCCGAGTAGCTCCGGCACCCCCTCATAGGGGCGCGTGTGGTGGCAGAGGTTTTGTCGGTAAAAGGCCAGCATTTGGCCGCGTAACGCTTCAATACCGTGCTGCTCGATTAAGTCGGCATGGATGCCGGCTTGCAATAAAGCATAAGAGCCATCTGAGGTGGTGCATTGCAGCACCTCTTGGGATAGCGTCGGCAAGCCTAAGCTTGCGATCACATGGTTGGCCGCCGCCCCCATGTCACCGGCGGTGTCGAGCAAGGTACCATCTAAATCAAACAGTACGCCGTTAATGCGCATTGTGGTCACCGCTGTGATTAGCGTCGTCTTTGCTTTTATTTTCTAAGCGCAGCGTATTTAAGACCGCCTCAGCGACGTCAGGCTTAACCGCGTGCACCATATAGTTAACGTCGGCGTCATTACTTAACTTAAAGTCGCCACTGAGTGGGCGATAGACCACGCCTGAGATGTCTTTTACGATTAAACCGGCGGCTTCTATATGGCGGCACAGCTCGGCGGGGGTAATAAACTTCTTATGGTCGTGGGTGCCCTTGGGCACCAGCTTAAAAATATGCTCGGCGGCGGCGATCATCATCAGCCAAGCTTTTGGGTTGCGGTTAATCGTGGAGAACACCAAAGTCGCACCGGGCCTGGCCAAGTCCGCACAGGCCTGCACCACAGAAGCCGGCGAGGGCACATGCTCAAGCATCTCCATGCAGGTCACTACGTCAAACTTGGCGGGCAGCTCGACTGCTAACTGCTCGGCGGTGCTTTGGCGATAGTTCACACTCACGCCTGCTTCCAAGGCATGCAGGCGTGCCACGGCTAAGGGCTCTTTACCCATGTCCACACCGGTTACTTCGGCACCATCGCGGGCCATGCTTTCACTTAAAATGCCGCCACCGCAGCCAATGTCGATCACCTGTTTGCCAAATAAGCCATCTGCTTTATCGGCAATCCAGCTTAAGCGCAGCGGGTTGAGTTGGTGTAGGGGTTTAAAGTCGCCGTCTAAGTCCCACCAGCGCGAAGCCATGGCATCAAATTTTTCAATTTCTTGTAGGTCTACATTCATGGACGGCGCCTTTATTGGGAGTTAAACGAAAAGTGAAAAGATAAATGAAACGTGCGAGCTGTCATTATAGCTAAGCAGCTGCTCGCTACTAGACCCTAAGGCACTTTACTCGTTAGCCATATATCACCTAATGGTCATTCCCAATGCGCTTCTGTGCGCCTTATATGCTCCTTGTGCATATTTGTATGGTAGAATGCCCCGTTATTTTATTGCGATATCAACAATAAACTGGGGACAAGACTTGCTATGACCGATCTGGCCCGAGAAATCATGCCGATAAACATTGAGGACGAGCTGAAACGTTCCTACCTAGATTACGCCATGAGCGTGATCGTAGGACGGGCGCTTCCCGATGTACGAGATGGTTTGAAGCCAGTGCACCGCCGCGTGCTGTTTGCCATGAATGAACTGGGCAACGACTGGAACAAAGCATACAAGAAATCGGCCCGTGTGGTGGGTGATGTAATAGGTAAGTATCACCCGCACGGAGACAGTGCTGTTTACGACACTATAGTGCGTATGGCACAAGATTTTTCTATGCGTTACACCTTGGTCGATGGCCAAGGTAACTTCGGTTCGGTAGACGGTGACTCCGCCGCTGCTATGCGTTATACCGAAATACGTATGGATAAGATCGCCCACGAATTACTGGCCGATCTGGATAAAGAAACCGTCGACTGGGTGCCCAACTACGATGGCACCGAGATGATACCGGCCGTGATGCCGACTAAAGTGCCCAACTTGTTGGTTAACGGGTCGTCAGGTATTGCGGTAGGCATGGCCACCAATATTCCACCGCACAACTTAAATGAAGTGATCGATGGTTGTTTGGCGCTGATCGAAGACAAAAATATTACTATCGATCGCCTGATTGAGCTGATCCCAGGGCCGGATTTTCCGACCGGCGGCATCATCAATGGCCGCTCAGGCATTATCGATGCTTATCGCACCGGGCGTGGCAAAATCTACGTGCGTGCGGTGGCCGAAGTGCAAACCGATGAAAAAACCGGTCGCGAAACCATTATCGTGTCCGAGTTGCCTTATCAGGTGAACAAGGCGCGCTTGATTGAAAAGATCGCGGAGCTGGTAAAAGAAAAACGGATCGAGGGCATTACTGCCCTGCGTGATGAGTCTGATAAAGACGGCATGCGCATTGTTATTGAAGTGCGCCGTGGGGAAGTGGGCGAGGTTATTTTGAATAATCTCTACTCACAAACCCAGATGCAGAACGTGTTCGGCATCAACATGGTGGCGCTCGATAACAATCAGCCACGCATCTTTAACTTAAAAGACATGCTGGAATGCTTTATTCAGCACAGACGCGAAGTGGTGACCCGCCGCACCGTGTTTGAACTGCGCAAAGCCCGTGATCGCGCCCATATCTTGGAAGGTCTGGCCATCGCTTTGGCGAATATTGACCCCATTATTGAGCTGATCCGTGCGTCATCCACTGCGGCAGAAGCCAAAGCAGGCTTAATCAGCCAAGGTTGGCAGCTGGGCCACGTGGCCGCCATGCTGGAGCAAGCCGGTGATGATGCGGCGCGCCCTGAATGGTTAGAGCCCGAGTTTGGTATTCGTGATGGCATTTATCACTTAACCGAGCAACAGGCTCAAGCGATTTTGGACTTGCGTCTGCACCGTTTGACCGGCCTTGAGCACGAAAAAATTCTCGAAGAATATAAAGCGCTGCTGCTGTTAATTGCTGAGCTGATTTATATTTTGAACACTCCTGAGCGCTTGATGGAAGTGATCACCGAAGAGTTGGAGCAGATCAAAGTTCAGTATGGCGATGCCCGCCGCACCGAGATCACCAACTCCAGCTCTGAGATCAATATTGAAGATTTGATCACCCGCGAAGACGTAGTCGTAACGCTGTCTCATGAAGGCTACGTGAAGTACCAGCCGGTGACCGACTACGAAGCGCAGCGTCGTGGTGGCCGAGGTAAATCCGCCACTAAGATGAAAGAAGAAGACTTTGTAGAGCGCTTGTTGGTGGCCAACACTCACGACACTATTCTGTGCTTCTCGACAGCGGGTAAGGTGTATTGGTTGAAGGTCTATCAGTTGCCTGAAGCCAGTCGCGCCGCGCGTGGTCGCCCGATCGTTAACATGTTGCCGCTGGGCGCTAACGAGCGGATCACGGCCATCTTGCCGGTGCAGGAATACTGTGACGATAAGTATGTATTCTTTGCGACTGCCGACGGCACCGTGAAGAAGACTAGCTTGTCTGCCTTTAGCCGCCCATTAGTGTCGGGTATTCGTGCGATTAATCTGCGTGATGGCGATGAGTTAATTGGTGTGGACATTACCGACGGCAGCAACGAGATCATGTTGTTCTCGGATGCGGGTAAGGTAGTGCGCTTTGCCGAAGGCAGTGGCCATGATGACGTTGACGTCATGACAGCCGAAGTGGTTGATGGCGAAATTGTCGAAAATGATGACGTTGGCTTGGCTGATGGCGAAGAAACCGATGTAGCCGATGCCGGCGATAGCAAGCCCTTTAAAGGCGTGCGTCCTATGGGCCGAACGGCGGCCGGTGTACGCGGTATTCGCTTAGGTGCCGGTGATAAAGTGGTGTCTTTGATTATTCCGCGTGGTGAAGGTCCGATCTTGACCGTAACCGCCAACGGGTACGGCAAGCGTACCGCTTTGGTTGAGTACCCAACCCGTAGCCGTGGCACCATGGGCGTGTTGTCTATTAAAGTGGGCGAGCGTAATGGTGCTGTAGTGGGCGCGATTCAGGTTGATGATACTCATGAAATTATGCTGATCACTAACGGCGGCATTTTAGTACGCACCCGCGTATTAGAAGTGAGTCTGATTGGCCGTAACACCGCCGGTGTGCGTTTGATCCGTACCGGAGCAGACGAGCTGGTGGTGGGCTTACAGCGCATTGAAGAATCCGAAGAAGAGCCGTTGGAAGAAGCCGGCATAGCAGGCGAAGAAGCGAATGCAACAGATGCAGAAAATGCAACTGCTACAGACGCGACTGACGCTGATATGACTGACGTTGACGACCAACAGCAAGACGCGACGGATGAAGGCGATGCAGAGCAAGAGCCTAATCAAGAGTAATTGTTGATGACAATAACAAGGGGCCTCCATGGCCCCTTTTGTTTATCTTTAGAGGCTCCTTTAAGTATCTAAAGACTGAACAACGGCTACAAGCGACAAAATCTCTTTAATTTAAACGCTCGTCGGTGTACAAGGATCATATTAAAATGATGGTTCGCCATTATGATCATCCAGCAAATGCTGCCTTGAGTTTTAAGGTGGGATCTGGGTGTGCAACGGGCGTTTTATTGATTATTTAGCAGACAGGATAATGCAGGGAAATGGCAAACATGGTTTATAACTTCAGTGCAGGTCCGGCTATGCTGCCGGTAGAAGTCATGCAGCAGGCGCAAGCTGAGTTCTGTAATTTTAATGACTTAAACGTCTCCGTCATGGAGTTGAGTCATCGCAGCAGTGATTTTATTGCGGTGGCGGCAGCAGCCGAGCAAGACCTGCGCGATTTAATGCAGATCCCGGACAACTATAAGGTGTTGTTCCTGCAAGGCGGCGGCCGTGGCCAATTTGCCGCCGTGGCGATGAACCTGTTGGGCAAAAATGCCAAGGCCGATTATATCGTGACCGGTCAGTGGTCTAAATCTGCGGTAGAAGAAGCCGAAAAATTAGGCACAGTACGGGTATTAGACGGTTTGGGGGCCGCCGAAAACGGCTTGCGCCCACTGGCCAGCAGCTGGGATTTAGATCCGACTGCCGCCTACGTGCATTACTGTCCGAACGAAACCGTAGACGGCATCGAATATCACTTCGTGCCTAAGACGGGGGATGTGCCTTTGGTGGCGGACATGTCTTCTACTATCTTGTCGCGCCCGATTGATGTAACACAGTTCGCGCTGATTTATGCTGGCGCGCAAAAGAACATAGGCCCCTCTGGCTTAGCCGTGGTCATAGTGCGCGAAGACTTGTTGGCTCAAGCTTGCCCACAAACGCCGGTGATCATGGATTATGCGGCCATGGCCAAAGCAGATTCCATGGTCAATACCCCGCCGACTTACGCCTGGTATCTGGCAGGTTTAGTGTTTAAGTGGTTGAAGCGGCAAGGCGGCTTAACCGTGATGGGCGAGCGCAATAAGGCCAAGGCCGACTTGCTCTATAACTACGTGGATGCCAGCGATTTTTACAGCAATAACGTGCATCCACAAGCCCGTTCTTGGATGAACATTCCTTTCCAATTAAAAGACGAAAGCTTAAACGCCGCCTTCTTGAAAGAAGCAGAAGCTGCTGGCTTGCTTGCGCTGCAAGGCCACCGTTTAGTGGGCGGTATGCGTGCCAGCGTGTACAACGCCATGCCGATTGAAGGTGTTCAGGCGTTAGTGACCTTTATGGATAAGTTCGCCAAGCAACACGCTTAAAACCAAGCTCGTGAAGGTGAGGAGTGAAGGGTGAAGAGGACGAGATAACCCTGAACCTGAAGGCTGGGTGTAAAGGATAACGCCTCACTCTTTACCCCTCATTTTGTTTAAATGAAAGGATCCCTCGTGAGTATTAATTATCTGGCCTTAGCGAACGCTGGGGTTGAAAAGTTGCACCCTTATCAGCCGGGCAAACCGGTGGCAGAGCTAGAGCGCGAGCTGGGCATTAGCAATAGCATTAAACTGGCCTCTAATGAAAATCCGTTAGGCCTAGGCCCTAAAGCGCGCGCCGCCATCGAGCGGGCACTGCCGGATTTGGCGCGTTATCCGGATGCTAACGGCTTTGCCTTAAAGTCCGCCTTGGCGGCCAAGTTGGCGGTGAATACCGAACAATTAATTTTGGGGAATGGCTCCAATGAGCTGATTGACTTGGTGTATCACACCTTTGTGTCGGCAGGTCAGCAGGTGGTTTATTCCCAGTACACCTTTATTGTGTATGCATTGGCTACCCAAGGCCACGGTGCCGAGGCGATAGTGGTACCGGCCAAAGACTTAAGCCATGACTTAGATGCGATGGCCGCCGCTATTACCGAGCGCACTAAGTTGGTGTGCATTACTAACCCCAATAATCCGACCGGTACTTTCTTAACTAAAGCGGAATTGAGTGCGTTTTTAGCTAAGGTGCCGAGCCAAGTATTGGTGATTTTGGATGAAGCCTATACCGAGTATGTGGCACAAGATGAGCGTCATCCATCGATAGACTGGTTGGCGCAATATCCGAATTTAATCGTCTCGCGCACCTTCTCTAAAGCTTATGGCTTGGCGGGGTTACGAGTTGGTTATATGGTGGCGCATCCTGAGCTCATCAGCGTGTTAAACCGGGTGCGAGAGCCCTTTAACTGCAACAGCTTGGCATTGGCCGCCGCGGAAGCCGCATTGGATGATGAGGTTTACCTGAGAGAAGCGGTGGGCTTAAATCAGCGGGAAATGGCGCGCTATGAGGCTTTTTTTGAAAGCCAAGGCATTAGTTACGTCAAATCACGCGCCAACTTTATTACTCTGGATCTCAAGCGCGATGCGCAGCCTGTGTATGAAGCTTTGTTGCGCGAAGGTGTGATAGTGCGCCCGATTGCCGGTTACGGCTTGCCAACCTGCTTGCGCATCAGTATTGGCCTTGAGCAGGAAAATCAGCGCTGCATGGAAGCGCTGGCTAAGGTATTAGGTCAAGGCCTTTAAGTTAACTTTTAAACCGCTTATTAGGTGGCGCAGGGCCAGTAAACTTGCCCTGCGCACGCCTGCCTGTTAACGTCTTCATAGCTCAGTTGTGTTTATTCTTACCTCTAGGAAACATATGGAAAGCCTTAAACTATCTCCCATTGCTCGTGTGGAGGGCACTATTAATCTGCCCGGCTCTAAATCATTGTCAAACAGGGCTCTGTTGCTGGCGGCCCAAGCCCAAGGTACGACGCACCTGACTAACTTGCTCGACAGTGATGACACGCGTTATATGCTAGATGCGCTTAAGACGTTGGGGGTGCGATATGAATTGTCTGCCGATAAAACCGAATGTGTGGTGCAGGGTTTAGGCCGAGCCCTCAGTACTAACGAGCCGGTGACGCTATTTTTAGGCAACGCGGGCACCGCAATGCGCCCGTTATGCGCAGCGCTTTGTTTAGGCTCAGGTGAATTTACCCTGACTGGCGAGCCACGTATGTGGGAGCGGCCCATTGGTCACTTGGTGGATGCGCTGCGCGAAGCGGGCGCCGACATCAGCTATTTAAAAGACGACGGTTATCCGCCACTGTTTATTAATGGTAAAGGTTTGTGGGGCGGTGACGTGCACATAGACGGCTCTGTTTCTAGCCAATTTTTAACTGCGCTGTTAATGGCGGCTCCTATGGCCTCGGGCGATACCCGAGTGCACATTAAAGGTGAGTTGGTTTCTAAGCCTTATATCGACATTACCTTGCACACCATGAGTCAGTTTGGCGTGCAGCTTGAGCACGATAACTACCAAACCTTCTACATCAAGGGCAATCAGACTTATGTGTCGCCGGGCGAGTTTTTAGTGGAAGGCGATGCCTCTTCTGCTTCGTACTTCTTAGCCGCCGGTGCCATTAAGGGTAAGGTGCGTGTGACGGGTGTGGGACGTAATAGCATTCAAGGTGACGTGAAATTTGCCAACGTATTAGAGGCCATGGGTGCCAAAATCACCTGGGGTGAGAATTTTATTGAAGCGGAGAATATTGGCCCGCTGCAAGCGGTGGACATGGACATGAACCATATTCCCGATGCGGCCATGACCATCGCTACCACCGCCTTGTTTGCAAATGGCATTACGCGCATTAGCAATATTCATAACTGGCGAGTGAAAGAAACCGACCGCTTATATGCGATGGCCACTGAGTTGAGAAAACTGGGCGTAGAAGTAGAAGAGGGTGAAGATTATATAGTGGTGACACCTGCGGCCGAGTTACAAGAGGCAGAAATTGCTACTTATAACGATCACCGTATTGCCATGTGTTTTTCCCTGGTGGCGTTAAGCGATACGGCTGTGGTGATTTTAGATCCTAAGTGCACGGCAAAAACCTTCCCCGATTACTTCGAACAACTGGCCAGTATCAGCCGCTAACACTCGGTAAAGGGGACATGAAAAAAGAGTGAAGGGAACGGCCTGAATTAGGTATTCCTCTTCACTCTTTTACACTTCAGCCTATACAAGGTATTTATCTGTAGCTGACCGCTTTTGTTAGTGGTGTTTCATTTTTTCTAGCGTATCGCGGGCTTTTATTTCTGCGGCATCCAGCTCGGCGAGCACTTTTCCAATATCTTCTTGTTGTTGACGCAAGCTGGCGCGTTTTTCAGCTATCATGGCCACCATGGAATGCAGTTGAGGGCGAGATCTGTGCTCAGCGTCATATAACTCAAATAATTCACGCATTTCCGCCAAACTGAAACCGAGGCGTTTACCGCGTATGGTCAGTGCTAACCTAAATTTATCTTTGTGACTATAAAGGCGAGTATTGCCTTTGCGCCTTGGCGACAACAAGCCAAGCTCTTCATAGTGGCGTAAGGTGCGAGGAGTAATATCAAACTCATGAGCCAACTCAGAAATACTAAAGGTCACTTCCACATTGGGCATGACGAACACTCCTTACTCACCAACAGATACAATGGAGGGCAGACCATACACCTATATTAAGAGCCTGTGAAGTCTGACTTAGACTCATCGATGATCTTACGCCAATCTGGCCATAGCAGACAATAGGGGAACAAAGGTGTTTATATTCAAGGTGCAGGGCGCGAATGGCGGTAACGCAGAAATTCGTATACAAGCACTCGATTGGAGTGAGCAGGGTGACACGACTCTTAGCTGCGATACGGACCCATTGGCCGTATTATTACTGACCCAATGTCGCTCTGGTAAAGGCTACTTTGATTTACTGGCGGGCACTAAGCCCATGTATGTTGAGCAATGGCTAGAGTATCTGCAAGAGGCCAAGTTGTTGAGTCAGGTTGAGGTGAGTATTCATAGCCCGCTGGAAACAGGCTATGAAAAGCTATGCGGCTTAGACTCGGAGCAGATAAAAACGCTGCTTAATTTAGTGTATCAAGTGGGCGGTTTTAATCGGCTGCAAATTATGCGCTACCTTAAACACCGTCATAGCGCGGCGACTATGTCGACCCACTACAACGCCGAAGAATTGCAGCGTTACCGTCACTTGGGGCAATTGATTAATCAGCTGATCCGCTTTAAGACTAGCGAGTCTTAAAGTAGACCTTTTAGACTGTATACCTTAAGACAGCGCCTGAAAGTGTGCGAAATCAATGGGCTTAGCGATTAAGTAGCCTTGAACCCCATCAATATGCATGGACTCAAGCAATTGCTTTTGTTGCATGGTTTCTACGCCTTCCGCAATCACATGGCAGCCTAACCGTTGAGCTAAATCTACAATCATGCGCACAAACTGCTGGCTGGTGTGGTCTTGATCTAACTGCCTAACTAATTGGCCTTCTAGTTTCACATAATCTGGCTTCACTTCTTTTAATAATCGAAATGAGCCATAGCCGTGTCCAAAGCGGCTAACCGCATAACGGGCACCGGCACTGCGGATCACATCGAGTAAGCGTTTGCTGGCGTCAAGTTGGTGTTGTAGTACTTGCTCATCTAATTCAAATACTAACTTTGACGTGATATCTCGGTCGCGTAATAAGATGCGTTCTAACCAGATTAAAAATGAGTTTTGCTGCAGGCTGGCGGGGGTGAGATTAATGGCCCAACGTTGGCCTGTTAACGATGATTGTTGGATTTGCTGCAGGATCATTTCAATGATCTTTTGCTCAAACAGCATCGACATATTCAGGCGTTGTAGCATGGCAAATACGGTGCTTGCCGGATAAATACCGCCGCTGGTGTTGGGGAAGCGAGTATAGATCTCGTTATAACCTTGCATTTCTGCTTTATAAATCTGGGCGGGTTGAACTTGTAATAACACTTGATTATCGTCCAGCATACTCTGTAAACGCTGGCGCCATTGACTTTCGCCCATGCTATCGACTTCATCTTGCTTAAGTAGCATGCTCCAGCTGTTTGGCTCTTCGCTTTGCGCTTGGGCAAGTGCTAAATCGGCGCGCGTCAGTACTTGCTCTGCTTTTTGCCCAGGTAATAATTGAGTAAAGCCGATGTAGCCTGCGGATGACAGCTCGTGAATATGTTGATAATGACACAATTCTTGCTTAAGCCTGGCGCCCAAACGATTAGCCAAAGGTTCACACGGCCCTTGGAACAATACCGCAATGTCGGTGCCGCTGATGCGATATCCGTGAGCATCCAGCTCTGGCTGCATGATTTTGCGCACTATGGCGACAATATCAAGTAAATACTGATCACCAGCCTGAAAACCGTGCTGAATATTAATATCTTGCAGACTAATGGCACGCACTATCATCAAAGTGGCGCTGGCCAGTTGATTATCATCGTTGAGTCGTAGCGCTAAGTCTCGGCGAAAGGCAAAGCGATTGCCCAACAAGGTGAGACTGTCTTGAAAGCTCTGCTGTTGTGCCGCGTGTAACAGCTGTTTAATCGCGTTTAGCTGTTGATCGTAGTCTTGATGTAAATTAACAATGGCGCCGGCAGTAGGGGTTAAGTCGTTAACTTTACCGGCGCTAGGATCGAGAATAATGCTTTGTAATTGGCTATGTTCAGCACGATAGGCTTTTCGAAAAAGATGATAAAGCGCCCAAAAAATCAGCAAGCTCGCAGCCGCTAGGGGGAGAGAAACGCGTAACCATTGTTGACTCGCGACTTGAGTATTAAGTCGATAAAACAGCAGTGTATCACCTTGAGTATATTGCTGTGTGGCCCCCAGTTGGCCAAACCACCAAGCAGATTTATGGTTTGCTAAAGATTGTTCGCTCGCGATTTCAACCTTGTTTGTGCCAGCCAAAGTGGTCGTTTCTGGCTCTAGGTTTGAAGTTTGTACGAGTTGACGCTCAACAAGTGCTACTTGTTGTTGCAGCCAAGAGTAACTGCCCCACCAAGGTATTAGAATGGTGAGTAATAGCATAAGGAAACCGGACAGCAGTAAAGTTTGACCAAAGGGATGTTGTTCCCGCATAGCCACAATCCTTGTTAAACTGGGGAATAGGAATAGAGAGTGAGTATAACCGAGATAAATTTGAAATTACTAAATGGAATGAGTGTTGTTCTAGAGTAGTGCGGAGATATTATTTTTTAATATGACGTTATTAACGACTAAAAGTGGCTCCCCCTGCGGGACTCGAACCTGCGACATACGGATTAACAGTCCGGCGTTCTACCAACTGAACTAAGGGGGAATTACATTGCTTGAATGCGAGCCGAATGTTAATAGCTCCCCCGTTAGCTGTCAACATAGAAAGTGGCTTTGTTGATGATTTGCGTTTGTTTGCTGCAAGAGTAGTCAAAAATAGCGGAAATCTGCAGCGTCTGACGGCTCTAAACTCAAACTGAGTACCATGTTTGGCTGAGCGTGTCGTTATTGTGGTCCATATCTGGCCTAGCATAGAAGCCGGCTAAATAATGGAGGTTTCAACAAATAAGTGTGGATATTCTCAACGCTGATGGGTTTTCCTATGCAGATAGTCCTTTTAACGCGATAGACAGAAGAGGACAGACACTTCTCGTCACCATGTGTACGCCGCACAAAGAAGTCATACTTTTAAGTAGGTCTAAACATCGGCATGCAGTATGAAATATGAAGTAACAAGTAAAAAAGCGTGTCAGGTAGCAAAGGTTGGATAGTTGGCAAGATCAAACTTCTTATTCCAATTTGGACGATCATTTTAGTGAAAGCAGTGCCTACCCGAGAGCTAAGAAAAACTGAGAGAGCGCCAAACGTCTAAAAATGTCTGACAAAACAGTTTTATACTAGCGTTAGCTAGATAATATGAAAATATTTATCGTTTTTCTCATACGTATCAAAAATAATGGTCTACACTTTCACAAAATTTTAGTAAAAATTCTATAAAACGATCTTTAATATACCGTAAAGTAATCTTAAAGGTCAGGTTTAGATTTATAGTAGGCTAGCTGCGCTGGTGCTAATTATTATTGGAGTGTGCTAATTAGCGCCGTTCCCTTCGTCTGCGCAGTGGTGCCACTTGGCGCAATCGCTATTTTTTGCTTTTAAGAAGCGATTTAATATTTCATTTGTTATGAAATTAAGATTATAGTGTCGCAGTTACTTAACTCGTTGATAGCTGACTCTGCAGTCGGATATTAACGAAGTTTGTCTGGAATAAATAAAGTTTTAAACGGCACAGTATGGAACTGAGTCTGTGTAATAACCCAAAACAAGGAGTGATTTGATGAAAGGCAAGAAAATTGTACTGGTTACTGGCGCCGCTGGCGGAATTGGTACAGAAGTATGTCGTTTATTTTTAAACAATGGTTATAAAGTGGTAGCGACACATCGCCCTGGTAAAGAAGAACAAGCTAAAAGCTGGCTTGCACAAGAAAAGCTGGATGCGCAAGATATTCAATTACTTGCTTTAGACGTGAGCGACCATAAAGCGGTCAGCGAAGTATTAGGCGAGACCCTACGCGAACTGGGCCAGATTGACGTGTTAGTCAATAATGCCGGCATTACTCGCGATGCGACCTTTAAGAAGATGTCGTGGGATCAGTGGCAAGAAGTGATGGAAACTAACCTCAATAGCTTGTTCAGTGTAACCCAACCGGTATTCAACCAAATGTGTGACCAAGGTTTTGGGCGCATTATTAATATCTCATCAGTTAACGGCTTGAAAGGCCAGTACGGTCAAGTGAACTACTCTGCTGCAAAAGCCGGCATGATTGGTTTTACTAAGGCTTTGGCCGCAGAAGGCGCCCGTTTTGGCGTGACGGTTAACGCTGTGGCCCCAGGCTACACGGGTACTCCTATGGTGACCGCTATCCGTGAAGACGTACTGGATTCCATAAAGGCGACTATTCCTCTCAAGCGACTGGCAACAACGGATGAAGTTGCTGGTGCAGTACTGTATCTGGCAGGCGAATATGGCGGTTACGTGACAGGTGAAACCTTGTCCGTTAATGGCGGCTTGTACATGCAGTAAGCAGTAAAAAACGACTATTAATCATCAATGGAGTGAAAATTATTTATGTCTGAACCTGTATATATTGTTGCTGCAAAGCGCACACCAATCGGTAGTTTCTGTGGTGCATTAAGAACCGTTCCGGCTGCAGAGCTGGCAGGTGTTGCTATTAAAGGTGCCTTGGCACAAGCGGGCCTAGCTCCAGAGCACGTCAACGAAGTGATCGTTGGTAACGTGATTAGCGCCGGCCAAGGCATGGGCATTGGTCGTCAAGCGGCACTGGCTGCGGGTATTCCGGTCGGTGTACCTGCTTACAGCCTTAACATGGTGTGTGGCAGTGGTATGAAAACCCTGATGGACGCCTGCGCGCATATTAAAGCCGGCGATGCCGATATCGTGGTTGCTGCGGGTTGTGAAAACATGTCACAAATCCCTTTTATCGCCAAAGGTGATTTGCGTAATGGTCACAAGATGGGCGATATGGCCTTGAGTGACTTGTTGATCAATGACGGCTTAACCGATGTGTTCAATAAGTACCACATGGGTGTGACGGCTGAGAACGTAGTGGCGCATGAGCACATTACGCGTGATGAGCAAGACGCATTGGCTGCAGCTAGCCAAAGCAAAGCCGTGGCCGCGATTAAAGCTGGCAACTTTAAAGCTGAAATTGTACCGGTAGAAGTAAAAGGTCGTAAAGAAACCGTTACCGTAGATACTGACGAATATCCGAAAGATGGCACCACAGTTGAGTCTTTGTCACGTTTGCGCCCTGCGTTTAAGGCTGATGGTTCAGTAACCGCGGGTAATGCCTCAGGCATTAACGACGGTGGCAGCGCCATTATTTTGGCTAGTAAATCAGCGGTAGAAAAGTATGGCTTAACGCCGTTAGCCGAAGTAGTGGGCTACGGTCAAGGCGGCATAGATCCGACCATTATGGGTCTAGGTCCGGTACCGGCTATCAAGCAAGCACTGGAACGAGCTAACCTAACGTTGGCAGAAATGGAGCGCTTAGAGCTTAACGAAGCATTTGCTGGTCAAGCGCTAGGTGTAGTAAGACAGCTGTCTAATCAGCACGATATTGCAGAACATGCCTTGTTGGAAAAAACCAACGTGAACGGCGGTGCTATTGCTTTGGGTCACCCACTGGGTGCTTCAGGTAACCGAATTTTAGTTACTTTGCTATATGAATTGCAACGCAGTAAAACTGAGCTAGGCTTAGCTTCATTGTGTGTCGGTGGTGGCATGGGCACAGCGGTTATCCTTAAGCGAGTGTAATACACGCGGTTATTGACTTCTTTAAGAAGGAATAAGCAATGTATAGCAATATTTTCCACAATTTCAGTGAAAATACCGAAAAGACGTTTGCTCCTGTACTGAAATATAATCAGTTGGTAGCAAATAACTTTACGGCACTCACTAACTTGCAGTTGGATGCAGCCCGTCGATATGCAGATATTGGTTTGGCACAGCTCCAGTCAGCGAGTCAGTTTAAAGATGCAGCTTCGTTAGTTAATCTTGGCTCTAAGCAATTAGAAACCATGACGCGCATTAGTCAGCAAATGATGGAAGACGCTAAGAAATTAGCGGATCTTGCAGAAGAGTTTAAAGCTGGCTTAGAGAATATAGCGGCTAACACACCAAAATAAACTCAGTTTAAGGTTAACCCTTCAACTGATTATATAATAGGGAAGTGGCTTAGCAGCTCCTTCCCCTTATTGTTGTAGGGTGCTTGTAATCTCTATCAGGGAACAACAATGCAACAAAATACATTTAACAGCCAAGACCCCATAGGGCAATTTTTTAACTGGAATGAAACCATGTGGTCAGAAATGCAAAAGGCGAAATGGGGCGAAAGTCCGGTTAGCCAAGCGCTATCTCAAGTTAACTCTGACGACTTACAGTTGTTTTATAAAGCGGTATCCACTAATCCCATGCACTTGCTCGATATGCAAATGCAGTGGTGGCAAGGTCAATTGGCCATTTGCCAAAATAGCATGCTAAAAAGCCTAGATAGCGGTGCGGCCAGCATTATGGGTGATCCGCCAGGTGATAGACGCTTTAAACATAAAGCGTGGAAAGAAAACCCCCATTTTGATTTCATTCGCCAGTCTTACCTGCACTTTGCTAAGTCGTTGACTGACATGCTGGATATAGTAGAGGGTGTACCAGAGTCGGTACGTGAACGTTTAAAGTTTACCTTTCGCCAAACCATAAATGCCTTGTCTCCGACTAACTTTATCTGGAGCAATCCAGAGGTGTTATTGCGTACTATCGAAGAGAAAGGGGCAAACCTAGTCAAAGGCATAGAGCTGTTTCAAGAAGACATGGCCGCCAGTGCCGATATACTAAAAATCCGCATGACTCGCCAATCAGCCTTTACCCTTGGTGAAAACTTAGCGGTAACACCCGGTGATGTGGTGTTTAGAAACGAGATCTTTGAGTTGATCCAGTATGCGGCCAGTACTAAAACTGTGCATAAGACGCCACTGTTGATCATACCGCCCTTTATCAATAAATATTATATTCTCGACTTAACTGAGCAAAACTCGCTGGTAGCTTGGCTGCGTGACCAAGGACATACGGTATTTATTATGTCTTGGCGTAACCCAGGTAAAGAGCAGGCGAGCGTGAGTTTCTCCGATCTTGTTCAGCACGGTACCATGGAAGCGATTCGCGTTATCGAGCAAGCAACCGGCGAGAAAGAAGTGAACGCCATTGGTTATTGCATTGGCGGTACCTTGTTGGCGGCCACGCAAGCTGTGTATGCGGCTCGTCGCATCAAGTCGAGAGTCAAGAGCGCGACTTACTTGACGACCTTGCTCGACTTTACACAGCCAGGAGAGGTGGGTGTGTTTATCAACCCTCCGGTTATCGATGCCATGGTGCAGATGAACGAGGCTCAAGGCTACTTTGATGGCCGCCAAATGGCAGTAACCTTTAGTTTACTGCGTGAAAACAGTCTGTATTGGAACTATTACATCGATAACTATCTGAAAGGCCAAGAGCCTTCAGATTTTGATATCTTGTATTGGAACAGCGACAGCACCAACTTAAGTGCGACCTGTGCCAGCTTCTTGTTGCGTGACTTGTATCTCAATAACAGTTTGAGTCAAGCTGACGCCGTTAAAGTGGGTGAATTTGCCCTCGACTTAAGCAAAGTCACTACTCCCAGCTACTTCTTGTCGGCCAAAGATGACCATATCGCGCTGTGGGATGCGACCTTTAACGGTTCACATTTATTAGGTGGTGCTAAGACTTTGGTGTTAGGGGAATCGGGTCATGTGGCGGGAGTAGTGAACCCACCGAGTAAAAATAAGTATGGCTACTGGCTGAATGATGCAAACTTCGATAATTCAGAACAGTGGCTAGCAACGGCGAAACGCGAGGAAGGTTCTTGGTGGTCTCATTGGCAACAGTGGGCTACGCCTTTCTTAGGTGAAAAAGAAGTGGCTGCGCGTGTAGCTGGCTCAATTGAGCATCCAGCATTAATGCCTGCACCGGGCCTGTATGTAACACAAAGCTTACCCGTAACAGAAGTTGAAACGGCATAACGCAGTTACTTAGCTAAATTAGCCGCCGCAAGGCGGCTTTTTTATCATTAAATGGCAAGGCTACAGGGTAAAATTGTGGGCGCGGCTCAATTATTGTGTACTGGTACTTGAGCCCTGGCCATAGATCATGGATCATGGTCGTTTGAAAATGCCATTCCCACGTTCGAGGTGTATGAATGAGTCAGGTGGACCCAAGTCCTAGCAATTTTATTCGCCAAATCATCAATGAAGATTTGGCCAACGGTAAACATCAGTCAATACAGACGCGTTTTCCGCCAGAGCCTAACGGCTATCTTCATATTGGCCATGCCAAATCCATCTGTCTGAACTTTGGGATCGCTCAGGATTATCAAGGTAAGTGTAATCTGCGCTTTGATGACACCAACCCAGAAAAAGAGAGTGTGGAATACGTTGAGTCAATTCAGCGTGACGTGCGCTGGCTAGGTTTTGAGTGGAGCGGCGAGATTCGCTACTCGTCAGATTATTTCGAACAACTTTACGGTTATGCCGTCGAATTGATAGAAAAGGGCTTGGCCTATGTCGATGAGCTCTCACCGGAAGAGATCCGCGAATATCGAGGCACCTTAACTAGCCCCGGTCGCAATAGCCCGTTTCGTGAGCGTTTGCCTGCCGATAGCTTAGAGTTATTTACGCGTATGCGTAATGGTGAGTTTGCCGAAGGTAGCGTCTGTTTACGCGCTAAAATCGACATGGCATCGCCTTTTATGGTGATGCGTGATCCCGTCTTGTATCGAGTGCGCTTTGCCCATCATCATCAAACCGGTGATAAGTGGTGCATTTATCCGATGTATGACTTTACCCATTGTATCTCTGATGCATTGGAAGGGATCAGCCATTCACTGTGTACGTTGGAGTTTCAAGACAATCGTCGTTTATACGATTGGGTATTAGATAACATCAGTATTGACTGTCATCCGCGTCAATATGAGTTCTCGCGCCTGAATCTTGAATATACGGTAATGTCTAAGCGTCGTTTAAATCAGTTGGTGGTAGAAGGCTACGTAGAAGGCTGGGATGACCCACGCATGCCGACTATTTCAGGCTTGCGTCGCCGCGGTTATACACCGGCATCTATACGAGAATTCTGCACGCGTATTGGTGTGACTAAACAAGACAACATCATTGAAATGGGTATGCTAGAAGCCTGTATTCGCGAAGATCTCAACGAAAATGCACCGCGCGCCATGGCCGTATTGCGCCCAGTGCGCTTGGTCATTGAGAATCTAAGCGCCGATCATGAAGAAATTCTGCAGGCACCACGCCATCCCAGCAACCCAGCGATGGGCACCCGTGAGTTGCCGTTTAGTAATGAAATACTGATTGATGAAGCGGACTTTCGTGAAGAAGGCAATAAAAAGTACAAGCGCTTGGTATTGGGTAAAGAAGTACGCCTGCGTAATGCTTACGTGGTTAAAGCCGAGCGCATTGAAAAAGATGCTGATGGTAATGTGACTACTATCTTCTGCAGCTATGATCCAGATACCTTAGGCCAAGATCCGACCGATGGTCGCAAGGTAAGAGGAGTCATCCATTGGGTGTCGGCTCGTCACTGTGTACCTGCCGAAGTGCGCTTATATGACCGTTTGTTTAACGTGCCTAATCCAGGTGCTGTTGAGTCATTTGAAGAAGCGCTAAATCCTGAGTCCCTTACGGTGTTAAGCGGTGCCATGGTGGAGCCTTCTCTGGCAGAGTGCAAGCCTGAGCAAACTTTCCAGTTTGAGCGCGAGGGGTACTTCTGTCGTGATAATAAGTATGACGGCTTAGTGTTCAATCTCACGGTCGCACTGCGTGACTCATGGGGTAAAGAAGAGCAGTCTTAATGAATCAGTGAGGAGTAAGGCGTGAAAGGTGAGGGCAGCCATTCCCGAAGCCAAAACGAGAGTTTGACGCCTTACACCTCACTCTTCACTGGATATTAACGCTCGCTATAAAAAAAGCCGCAACGTGTGCGGCTTTTTTATAGCTGAAGCGGAGTCATGCTAGTGGTCTTCATCGTTATGCTGACACGGCTTATCATGGCAATGGCCATACAGATATAAGCTATGGTTGGTCAACTTGATGTTGAATTGGCTGGCAATGACTTGCTGGCGTTCTTCGATAATTTCATCGTGAAACTCGATTACTTTACCGCAATCCAAGCACACCAAGTGGTCGTGGTGCTCTTGAGAGGCCAGTTCAAATACTGACTTACCGCCTTCAAAGTGATGGCGAGCAACCATGCCTGCATCGTCAAATTGGTTAAGCACACGATAAACGGTTGCTAAGCCAATTTCTTCACCCTGATCGAGCAGCATTTTATACAGATCTTCCGCACTCACATGCTCAGTATCGGGATGTTGAAGCAGTTCAAGGATTTTTACGCGGGGTAGCGTCACCTTGAGGCCCGCTCTTTTCAAAGCTTGATTGTTGTCAGCCATAAGAATTAAAGTTTCGCAATTCGTGTGTTTATTAACTTCATTGTGCTTCTTCTTAGCATTAAAGGCAACCGCAATCTAGTTTTGCCAGCTGTGCCATGATCTGGCGCAATAGGTCTGGTAGTGTGGGTTGCTTTTGTTATTATCTGATATTATTTAATCTGGTCGGATGAGATGAATGCGGCTAATTTTTGCTCGCCCTCGCTTACTTAAATTCTTAATGAACTATTGGCCGCCTTTTTGGGGTGCTGGCATTCGTATCGAACACTTGAGCAAAGACTATCGCTATTGTCGTATAGGTTTAGTACTGCGCTGGTGGAACAAGAACGCCAACCGTACCCAATATGGTGGTAGTTTGTTCTCCATGACAGATCCTGTCTACTCGATGTTATTAATGGCAATTCTTGGTGATGCCTATGTGGTCTGGGATCGTGGAGCCCAAATCACCTTTATCAAGCCGGGAAAGGGCCGCGTTTATGCTGATATTCATTTGAGCCAAGCTCAGCTAAGTGAGATACTTAATGCGACCAAAGATGGTCGTAAGCACTTTCCTCGTTTTCGTATTAATATTGTTGATGAGGAGGGGGTTCTAATCGCCGAGGTGGAACGAACCCTCTATGTGCGCAAAAAAATACAGGCTATAGATAGTTAAGAGTATTGAGCAAAAATTCCTAACGTCATGGTTTGTAAAATAATTTGCGATCATAGGGGAACTTCGTCCATACTTAGCATGACTAAGTGGTCTCTTTGACTATTATAGAAACTAGGAGCATGTAATGCGCAATAAAATGATGTTAGTAGCAGTGGCTGGTTCTTTGTTGTTGGCTGGTTGTGGTTCTAAGACTGAGTCTGCAACTCAGTTAGACGGTATCGCACAAGACGTACAAGCTATCCAACAGGGTCAGCAAGCTAACTCTGCTAAAATCGATCGTTTGGCTGCTGACGTTGCTGAAGCTAAAGCTTCTGCAGATCGCGCTAACTCTCGTCTGGATCAGATGGGTCGTTACACCAAGTAATTTTATTGGTGCAACTGAAAAGCCTGACTTCGGTCAGGCTTTTTTTTTGCCTACGATTTAGCATTTCCCTATCATGTGCCTGCTTCACGCTTCACGCTTCACGCTTCACGCTTCACGTTGTCCGTCTGACCAATGCCCTTTTTAACGTTTAAGGTACGGCACATAGCGTAGCGAGATTATGTTAGCCATAAAAAAGCCCAGCGACAGGGCTGGGCTCTTACACTATTCATAAGGTGGTTAGATTAACGAACCTGACCTGCCAACTGCGGCGTAGCCTGGTGGCTACCAATGATTTCTCTGATACTCGCTTCATCTAGGCCTTGTTGAAACAGAGGTGCTAAGTCACTCATGTCCAACGGGCGACTATCGGCATTGCCTTCGGTAGTTAAGGGCTCATGAGATTCAACGAACACTTGGCCGAATTCGTCTGTGCTTACTTTTAGCGCCTGATTAACAATTTGTACTTGAGTGCCCTGATTTACTTGGGAAAACAGCCATTCTACGTGTTCAGGATACATACGAATACAACCGGCACTGGAACGTAAGCCCATATCTTTGGGGTCGTTAGTACCGTGAATTAAATATTCGCCACTGCCGTAAGCGAGACGCATGGCGTATGCACCCATGGGGTTGTCGGGGCCGGCAGGTACGACGGCAGGTAAAGGTTTACCCATGGCTTCATACTCGCGGCGCGTCGTGGCGGTCGGTGTCCACGTTGGGTTCTTGCGCATCTGGCTAATACTAGTAGTGGTGAGGGGAGTGGCGCGGCCCACACGACCAATGCCGATCGGGAATACGTACACGGCTTTTTCATTTTCTGGATAATAGTAGAGTCTTAGCTCGGCCAAGTTAATCACAATGCCTTTGGTTGCTGCTTTTGGTAGCAACATTTGGTTTGGGATTACCACCTGTTGTCCGGGCTTGATCAGCAGCAGATCTTGGTCGGGATTAGCCGCTATCACCAAAATAGGGCTAACACCATAGTAGCGACCCAAGCTTGCTAGTGTATCTCCCTCTTGAGCGGTGTGCAGCAGTAGCTGACCTACCGGGTGGCCTTTATCCGCAGGCAAAGGCAGCGGAGTAATGTTTGCCCACACCGAAGTGCAAGGCAATAGCAGTAGTAACAGCGACAGTGCTAACTTTTTCATATCAGTATCTCATCATGCATTAATTGAAGGTGGTCTTAAGGGCGTTGATTTTCTCTTAGTACATTAATCTGTTTGCAGCGACTAGAAAAAAGGGACGCGCCTAGCATCCCTATAAGACCTTGGCTGGTGAATTAAGCTTCCAGCTCTTTTAAACACATTTCTTCATATATTTGCTTGCACCACGTTTTGACTCGGTCTGCAGTCAGCTCTGGCTGGCGGTCTTCGTCTATGCCTAAGCCAATAAAATGTGCATCATCCACTAAGGCACGAGAGGCTTCAAACTCGTAACCCTCGGTTGGCCAATGGCCAATGATAATTGCGCCTCTAGGTTCGATAATCTCGCGTAAGGTGCCCATGGCATCCAAGAAGTACTCGGCGTAATCTTCTTGATCGCCACAACCAAACAAGGCTACCAGCTTATCGTTGAAGTCGATATTTTCCAGTTCAGGAAAAAAATCATCCCAATCTGCCTGAGACTCACCGTAGTACCAGGTGGGTATACCTAACAACAGCAAATCGAAACCGGCGATATCTTCTTTAGTACTTTTTGCAATATCGTGTATTGCAATCAGATTCTTACCCAGCTCTTTCTGGATCATCTTAGCGATAGCTTCGGTGTTACCGGTATCACTGCCAAAAAACAGACCTACACTTGCCATAATAATGTTGTACCTGTCGTAAATGTGAGTGGTTAGGCCGGTCGGCCTACTGACTGTCTCGCAGCGCAAGCTGCTCTAGCAGCAAGGCTTGGATCAAATCGGCGCGGCTTAGCTGCTGCTCTGTGGCCAATAAATTTAATTTGTCTAGCATTGCCTGATCGACCTTAAGCTCAATACGACTTAAGCCTCTAGCTCGGTCACGCTGCAGTTGATTGCGTTTATTAAGCTTGAGTTGTGCGTGGCGGGGCAGGGGATTGGTCTTGGGCCTACCCGGTCGGCGCTCGTCGGCAAATAAGTCCAGTGTGGTGGTATCATCATCCTGCTTAGCCATGGCTTAACCGACACCGGCCCCTTCCCACAAGGCTTCTATGATGCCTTTGGCAATAAAGCCAGAACAGCCCAAAAATAGCACCGCCCACACTATGTATCGGCCAAATTTAGGCACATTACCACGCTTGAGTACATCTTGAATGGCCAGACCAATCAAGAGAAAAATGGCGACAAAGAAAAACTTAAGGCCCCAAATTTCCAGAAGCTCTATTTGTGCTAACGACATAATGCTGTCCGATCGTGTTAAATTTTGGCCACTATACCATAAAGCAAA
>JAHLFI010000058.1 GCA_018883865.1 Candidatus Oceanisphaera merdipullorum | reverse complement strand
GTCAACCGTCAAATGGCCATGGTCAACAAAGGCTCCTGCAATGTTGACACTCGCGCCGTCCATGGCGCTCAACGGCTTTGCCGAGCGCCGCATGGAGGCAGCTTAAGCGAGTTGACGGAGGCAAACCACGGTATCTTCGTGCTTTACTGACTTGTAACTAAGAGACAGGCTTTAAGCTAGAAGCCGTAAACGACAAGTTAAAGATAAAAGCCCCGCATCATCGGATGCGGGGCTTTTTGTTGGTTTCATCTTTTCTTCCGGCGATCAGCTTTACGCTTCGAGCTATATTTTATTCCGCTTCATTAAATCGTGCCGCCACCAGCTCGGCTACGGCGTCCATGGCGGCGGCAGCATCAGTGCCTTCGGCGACCACGCGAATGGCATGACCTTGAGCAGTTTCTAACATTAATAAGCCCATCACGCTGTTGGCGGGAGCTTGTTTACCTTGGCTACAGACGGTGACGGTAGCGGAAAACTGCTCGGTCACTTGCACCAGCAGCACGGCGGCTCTGGCATGTAAGCCGAGCTTATTGACGATTTTTAAGTCGCGTTCAATTTTTTGCATGTTGTTTTTCTAGAGAGCGGTGGCGTACTTGTACACTCTTGCCCATGGTTTTAAAGGCTTGAGCCAGCTGCTCGGCTAAGTACACAGATCTGTGTTTACCACCGGTGCAGCCGATGGCGACCGTCACGTAGCTGCGGTTATTACGCTCTAAATGCGGCATCCAAGTCACCAGTAAGTTTTCAATCTGCCATAGGTACTTAGTCACTTCGAGTTGGCTATTTAGGTAGGTGGCTACCGGCTCATCTCGGCCATTAAAGGGTCTGAGCTCGGCTATCCAATGGGGATTAGGCAAGAAACGGGCATCGAACACAAAATCCGCATCTTGTGAAATACCATACTTGTAGCCAAAAGATTCAAACACCCAATTTAGCTCGCGCTCTTTCTTACCCAAGATGCGGGCACGAATAATTTCACTTAAATCATGAATACTTAAGTCAGAAGTATCGATGCGCAAGTCTGCTTCTGACGATAGCGGTGCCAGCATATGAGTTTCTTCGCGAATGGCTTCATCCAGCGTCAAACTCAAGCGCGATAAGGGGTGTAAGCGGCGGGTGTCACCGAAGCGGCGAATAAGAGCGGCATTATCCGCATCAATAAAGATACTGGATAAACTCACGTCTTCCATGGCGCGCACTTCGGCTAGACAGGCTTCCAGCTTGTCGCTGGAATCGGGCAAGTTGCGCACATCTATGCTCACCGCCACTTCGCCTGGATGATCACGCCGCATCTTAACCAGACTGGGTAGCAGCTCTACTGGCAGGTTATCAACGCAGTAATAGCCTAAATCCTCGAGTACCCGCAAGGCTACGGTCTTTCCCGAACCAGAACGACCACTGACGATTACCAGCTGCATACTTACTCCTTAAGAAGAAATCATGATTTGGTACAGTTCATCATCGCTGTTGGCCTGACGTAACTGTTTACAGACCTGCTTGTCACTGAGCTTTTCGGCAATCAAAGACAAGGTTTTAAGGTGTTGTTTACACTCTTGCTCCGGCACCAGTAAGGCAAACACTAGGCTGACCGGCTGATTGTCGATGGCATCAAACTCCACCGGCTCAGCAAAGGTGAGCAGCACAGCGGTGGCTTGGTTGTTATCGCTAATACGGCCATGAGGAATGGCAATACCGTTACCTATACCGGTACTGCCCATTTTTTCTCGGGCCAGAAGGCAGTCAAACAATTGTTGACTGTCGATGTTAAGGTGTTCTGCTGCGAGCTCGCTGATGATTTCCAGCGCCCTTTTCTTGCTCGTACAGGGGACGGCACTACGCGTGCAGTCCCTGCTTAATATATCGGCGACTTCCATAGTTATTTTTGCTTGAGCTTCTCTTTGTGTTTAATCACTTGGCGATCGAGTTTGTCGAACAAACCGTCGATGGCTGCGTACATATCATCTTGCTCACAAGTGGCAAAGATTTCACCGCCGCTGAGGTTAATCTTGGCTTCGGCAATTTTCTGTAATTTTTCCAGCGTCAGCACTACGTGCACTATGGTGATGTTATCGAAATGACACTCTAGCTTAGCAAACTTGCTATTTACATAGTCACGTAAGGAATCGGTGATCTCTACATGGTGCCCAGTCAGATTTATTTGCATAAAGTCTTCCTTCTAAGTTCGCGTCACAATAGACGCTTACGCTGGTTGGAAGGGGGGATGGCCAGTGACTCACGATACTTGGCTATGGTCCGCCTGGCTACCTGTATCCCCTGTTCGGCCAATAATTGCGCAATTTTACTGTCGCTCAATGGCTTAACCGGATTTTCTGCCGCGACTAGTTTCTTAATCAAGGCGCGAATTGCCGTAGAAGAACATTCGCCGCCACTTTCGGTTGCTACATGGCTGGAGAAAAAATATTTTAACTCAAACACCCCTTTGGGTGAGTGCAAAAATTTTTGGGTCGTGACACGAGAAATCGTCGATTCATGCATCTCTACCACTTCAGCGACCTGATTCAGGACCATGGGCTTCATCGCCTCGGCGCCATGCTCAAAGAATGCCTGTTGTTGATCGACAATACAATTGGCAACCTTGAGCAGGGTCTCATTTCTGCTCTCTAAACTCTTGATAAACCACTTGGCGTCTTGAGTGTGCTGGCGAATAAACTGGCCATCACTGCCTTGCTGGCCTTGGCCCATGGCCGCATAAGTTTGGTTTAAGCGCACCTTGGGTAAGGCATCGGGATTAAGTTCGGCTTTCCACACCCCTTGCAGCTTGGTGACCACTACATCGGGGATCACATATTCTGAGGTGTGTTGCAGCAGGTTATTGCCGGGCCTTGGTTCGAGTTGCTGAATTAACGCCAACACGTCTCTGAGTTCGTCTTCTTTCAGACCTGTGAGTCGCTGCAGACTGCGATAATCGCGCGTGGCCAGCAAATCCATGTGCGCTGCGATAAGCAGCTGAGCTTGTGGCAGCCAAGGTGTATCGGCAGGCAGGGCGTCGAGTTGAATACGTAAGCATTCTTGCACGCTGCGCGCGGCTACGCCTAAAGGATCGAAGTGCTGAATACGCTTTAGCACCGCCTCGACTTCGTCTGCTTCTATGTGTTGTTCGCCGCCGGTAACCGAGGCCAGAATGCCCTCTATGTCTAGGCTTAGATAACCGGCTCCATCTATGGCATCAATAATGGCGAGCGCTATCGCCTGATCTGTTTCGCTAAAGGGCGTCAGCTGCATCTGCCACAGCAGGTAATCTTGCAGGGTTTCTGTGGTCTCGCCTTGATAGACGGTATCTTCCAGCCCTTCTGGCAGGCCACCTGTGCCGCTCGTACCGGCGGAGGCGGTATAAATATCATCCCACTGAGTGTCCATGGGCATTTCATCAGATAACTGATGTTGCTCCATGGCCTTGTCGGTGGCCATTTGCTCATCTTTGGCCGGCGGCTGATGTACGAGTTCATCGTCGTGGCTATGCTCGTCGGTTTCTTCTTGCTCGAGCAGAGGATTATTTTCGAGTGCCAGTTGAATTTCTTGCTGCAGCTCTAGGCTCGACAGCTGCAGCAGGCGAATGGCCTGTTGCAGCTGTGGGGTCATGGTCAGCTGCTGTCCCATACGTAATTGAAGAGTTGGCTTCATAGTTGTAAAAATCCTTTCATAGCAACCAAAAGTCCTTCCTTATCAATAGCAGAGGAGGCGGCATTACTCTTTACGTTACGGCACAGCTGAGTTTTGGCATAACTTAAAGTTAAGTTAACAGTTAAGTTAAGGAATAGCGGTGCCGTTGCGCAGCTAACGATGATGGCTGCGCTATTTATTAGGTCTTTAAAGGCTAAATTGCTCACCCAAATAGACTTTTTTCACCTGTTCGTTGGCCAAAATCTCGGCGGGGGTGCCGGCGGCAATGCCATGTCCGTGGCTGACGATATAGGCGAGCTCGCAAACATCTAGGGTTTCGCGCACATTATGATCCGTGATCAGTACGCCTAGACCGCGATCCCGCAGGTGTAATATGATTTTTTTAATGTCTAACACCGAAATAGGGTCGACGCCGGCAAAGGGCTCATCCAATAAAATAAAGCGCGGCTCTGCCGCTAAGGCGCGGGCTATTTCGACGCGGCGGCGCTCACCACCGGATAAGCTCATGCCCATGCTGTCACGAATATGACCGATATTAAACTCTTCGAGCAACTGCTCCATTTTTTCGATACGTGCCACAGCATTGAGTTCTTTGCGTGTTTCTAACACGGCCATAATGTTGTTGGCCACGCTTAAGCGGCGAAAAATAGAGGCCTCTTGGGGTAAGTAGCCGATACCGGCGCGAGCGCGAACGTGCATTGGCTGATGACTAATATCTTGGTCATCTATGGTAATGCTACCGGCATCACGCTGTACTAAGCCCACTATCATATAAAATGAGGTAGTTTTACCGGCACCATTGGGGCCCAGCAAACCGACGATTTGGCCGGTTTTTACGGTGAGGCTCACGTCGGCCACTACTTGACGGCCCTTGTAACTTTTCTGCAGTCCGCGCGCGTTCAGGGTCGCCATGATTAGGGTTTAGCCTCTTTGTTGTTCATGTTCTGCAGCTGTTCAGGCAAGAAGATGGTTTTTACGCGTCCATTGTTACCTTGGCCTTCTGCTTCCATTTGTTCTTTATCAATGAAGTAGCGAATGCGATAGCCGGTGACTATGTTGTCGTTTTGCTTCAGCTCTGCATTATCAAGCAAGGTAATAGTACGGGTTTTAATGTCGTAGGTGATCTGCTTGGCCTTGGCATTAACCGGTTGGCCACTGTCGAGCACCTGATAGTAGGTTGCCGGCGAGCCGTAGGCCGTCATGGTCTGTAGGCCCTGATCGTTACGTGTGACCACTAATTTGCTGGCCCGCACGTCGAGCGTACCTTGTTTGACTATCACGTTATCGGTAAAGGTCACCTTATTGTCGGCCAGCTCTACCAGCTGGTTGCCTGAATCTATGGTCACAGGCTCCTTATAATCCGATTCTTTAGCCTGAGCTAGGTTTATGCCCAGCGCTAAGAGGCTGGTTAGACTAAGGAGTCGTATAGCTTGCCTGAGTATCATGCAGTAGTTCCACCGTTTGTTTATCGATCTTTCCCAGTAAACCCAGGCCATTAGCCTGATAATTGGGACCGCTCAGTTGTACCGCTCGGTTAGAGCGTAGCTGATTATTAATAAAATCCAGTTCCAGATATTCGGTGGTCAGCGTCTCGATAACCGCATCCGCTTGCAGCCCCTTGCCCACCACTCCGCCGTTTAAGATGGCATTGTCATCTGTGTTGATCATGCCTTCATCACCACTGAGCTGCCACTCGGGTTGGCCATCGGGTGAATAGAGCAAGATAACAGGTTTTTCCATTAGGGTCATGGTCAGTGGCTCGTAGTGCTCAGCATACTCGGCAGTTAAGCCCCGATAGGGTAATCCGAGTTGATTGTATTGTACGCTGTGTAGATTTTTAGCAATAAAATCAGGTTGATAGTCTTGCTGACTGACCGCTTGATCTTGGGCTGGTTTAAACCACTGCCAGCAAATCAGCGCCAACACAAATAAGCCGCCAAAAATAAGCGTTTGGCGGTTCATACGCTCATGCCTTGTGCTAAATGCAAAATGCCGCGTGCTTCTAATATTAAGTCGCATAACTCACGCACACAGCCGCGCCCGCCCGCCAATTGAGTGACATGGTCTGCACGTTGGCGCACCAAAGGGTGGGCATCATTGACCGCGACACCTAAGCCACATAACTCCATGACCGATAAGTCGACCACGTCATCACCGATATAAGCCACTTGTTCAGGTTTAAGGTTTAGGTCCTCGAGTAGGGAGTTAAAACTGAGGCGTTTATCACTTTGGCCTTGATAGACATGGGTTACGCCAAGTGCGGCCATGCGGTCTGCCACTATTTTTGAGTCTCGGCCAGTGATCACCGCCACCGCTATGCCTGCATTTTGCAGCGCTTTAATGCCAAAGCCGTCTTTGGTATTAAAGGTTTTGAATTCTTCACCTTGATTGCCTAAATAAATCAGGCCATCAGACAGCACGCCGTCCACGTCACAAATCAGTAACTGGATTTGGCTTAAGCGCTGCCAGACAGTGCTCGCAATGGGGCCATAAAGTACGGATTGTTCCATTAGATAACTCCCGCCAGTAAGAGGTCATGCATATTGAAGGCACCTATAGGCCTTTGCTGCTCATCAAGCACTAATAGACCGCTAATTTTCTTTTCTTCCATTAACTGTACTGCTTCTGCGGCCAGCATATTGGCGTGAACCGTGGTGCACTTGCGGCTCATTACCTGATCGATAGTGGTGCTATGTACGTCAATTTTTTGATCGAGTGTACGGCGCAAGTCACCATCCGTATACACACCCGCTAATTTTTGCTGGTCATCCACTACAGCAGTAAAGCCTAGGCCACTGCGGCCAATTTCCAGCAATGCATCAATAATTAACGTTTTAAGGCCTACTTTCGGTACCTGCTGCTCTTTATGCATTAAGTCGCTGACGCGCAATAGCAGCCGTTTACCCAAGGCACCACCTGGATGGCTAAGGGCAAAGTCGTTGGCGGTAAAGCCGCGAGCTTCTAATAAAGACACTGCGAGCGCGTCGCCCATGACCAAGGCTGCCGTGGTGCTCGCGGTAGGTGCAAGACCCAGCGGGCAGGCCTCTTGTTCGACTCGGGTACACAAATGCACATTTGCTTCGCGAGCCATGGTGGAGTCGGGGTTACCGGTTAAACAAATCAAGGGTATGGCGCGGCGCTTCAGTACCGGAAGCAGTGCAATAATTTCACTGCTTTCGCCAGAATTAGACAAGGCAACCACCACGTCTTGTTTACCAATCATACCCAAGTCACCATGACTGGCCTCTCCTGGGTGCATAAAAAACGCCGGCGAGCCGGTGCTGGCTAAGGTGGCGGCAATCTTATGGGCGATGTGGCCCGACTTGCCCATGCCAGTGACGATAATTTTGCCTGGGCAGTCAAACATCAATTGGCAAGCTTGGGTAAAGGCGTCATCCAGATATTGATAAAGGCCTTCTATGGCCGCCTTTTCAATATCCAGTACGCGCTGGGCCGTTTTTTGGTAATCAAATGTAACTGTCATGGTGCTCTCCACACTTAAGGCGAGGCCATTATAGAAAAGCCGCTGGCGTTTAGCGACTGCCAATCTCGCTTTGGGTGGATGTAAGGTGTTCGCCATACCCGTTGACGACCAATAATAGGGTGTTTTGTCTAAATTATGCATGGCATTCTGCATAGGGGATAGTTGCTTGGGCCATTAAATGACGTATCACCAAGGCTTTACCTTGCGTCTTGGTTGCCCATCTATCGGGGAAACCATACAATCAATTTTTTTCGTTGGGGAATCAGTTTGAGCCAGAACCTTGTTGAAATAAGGGATCTCTGCTTTAGCCATGGTGAGCGAACCTTATACGATGGCATCAGTCTGGGGATCCCTAAAGGTAAAATTACCGCCATTATGGGGCCAAGCGGCATAGGTAAAACCACTATGCTGCGCCTGATTGGCGGCCAGATTAAACCCAGCAGCGGGGAAATCTTATTTGATGGCCAGTCGATCCCTAAGATGGGTCGAGCGCGCTTATACGAACAACGCCAGCGCATGGGCATGCTTTTTCAAAGTGGCGCACTTTTTACCGGTATGTCGGTATTCGATAATGTGGCGTTTGCACTGCGTGAGCACAGCGGTTATCCCGAGGCCATTATCCATACCCTTGTGATGATGAAGTTAGAAGCGGTAGGCTTGCGTGGGGCCGCACATTTAATGCCGTCAGAATTATCCGGTGGTATGGCACGCCGTGCCGCGCTGGCGCGTGCTATCGCTCATGATCCTGAGTTGATCATGTACGATGAGCCGTTTGCCGGTCAGGATCCGATCAGTATGGCGGTGTTGGTGAAGCTCATTGCGGAGCTGAATAAGGCGCAAGGTTTAACCTCAATTGTGGTGACTCACGACGTAGATGAGGCGCTGAGTATTGCCGATTACGCTTACGTGATTGCCAATAAGAAGGTGATCGCCGCTGGCACGCCGGCCGAATTGCGCCAAAGCGCGGATCCACAACTTGTGCAGTTTTTAGAAGGGCAGGCGGACGGCCCAGTGGCATTCCATTATCCTGCACCTGCTTACAGGGAGTCGCTTGGATATGTTAATTGAGGTTATAGTTCGATTAGGACGCCAAGGGGTCGCTAGCCTGACCTCGATTGGGCGCGCCGGTATCATGCTGGTGCAAGCGCTGCTTGGCAAACCTCAGCCGAGAAAACACTTTCCGCTGTTGGTTGAACAGTTGCAAGTGGTGGGTGTGCAGTCGGTGGCCATTATCTTGGTGTCCGGGCTGTTTATCGGCATGGTGTTGGCGTTGCAAGGCTATAATGTGCTGGTAGATTTTGGTGCAGAGGGCATGCTGGGGCCGCTGGTGTCGCTGTCATTATTGCGTGAGTTAGGGCCTGTGGTCACCGCCTTGTTGTTTGCTGGGCGTGCCGGTTCTGCCTTAACCGCCGAGCTGGGATTAATGAAAGCCACCGAGCAGTTATCTAGCTTAGAAATGATGGGCGTGGATCCGCTGCGTCGCGTGGTTGCGCCGCGATTTTGGGCTGGCATGATCAGTATGCCGCTGTTGGCGCTGATGTTTAGCCTAGTGGGCATATGGGGCGCCAAATTGGTGGGCGTCGACTGGTTAGGCGTAGATGCGGGCGGTTTTTGGTCTGCCATGCAAGCGGCAGTCGATTTTAATCAAGATATTATGCAAGGCTTGATTAAAACCTTGGTGTTTGCATTGGTGATTACCTGGATTGCCTTATTTAACGGTTATGATGCCAAGCCCACGGCGGCTGGCATTAGTCAGGCCACGACGCGTACCGTGGTTCATTCTTCTTTGGCGGTCTTGGGGCTGGATTTTGTGCTCACCGTCGTTATGTTTGGATAAATTGTGATGAAATACAGCAAGCTAGAATTTAGTGTGGGCTGTTTTATGTTAGCCGGCATAGGCGCCTTACTCTTATTGGCCTTCAAAGTGGCGGGTGTAAACATACAAGGCCAAGGAGAAAGTTATACCTTCTATGCCAAGTTCGATAATATTGGCGGCTTAAAGGCCCGTTCACCGATCAAGGTGGGTGGCGTGGTAGTGGGGCGAGTCGCTGAGATTAAACTCGATGCGAAGGATCAAACTCCTGTGGTCATCTTGAGTGTGAGTCGCAGCGCCGGTGATTTCTCCGAAAGCACCACGGCGGCCATTCAAACATCGGGTCTGTTGGGCGAGCAGTATGTGGCGCTCATTCCAGGTTTTGCCGATGAAGACATGGGCATTGGCATGCTCAAGGATGGCGATACCATTACCGATACCCAATCGGCGTTAGTGCTAGAAGAGTTGATTGGTAAGTTTATTTATTCCATTGGCGATAAAAAATAAACGTTCGCACATCCAGTAGGAGCAAGGCATGAAAAAATTATTGATTTCAGGACTATTAATCATAGCGGGCACGTGGGCACCTTTAGCGAATGCCTTGGCCTTCACCGACCCCTATCAACTGGTGGGTGAAGTTGCGCAACGCACCTTTGACCGACTGAACACACAACAAAGCCAGATAAAAGCCGATCCTAGATACTTGCGTACCATAGTGCGTGAAGAAATGCTGCCCGGCGTGGACGTACGCTTCTCGGCCTTTCGGGTGATTGGCAAGCAGCTGAATGACACAACACCCGCTCAGCGCGATGCGTTTGTGAATGCCTTTAGTGAGTATTTGGTCGTGACTTATGCCGACGCCTTAGCAGCATATGACAAGCAAACGCTGGATATTGGCAAAGGCAGTGTCACTAAAGATCAGCAATTGGTGTCTATTCCGGTGACCGTACTGGAGCCGAATAAACCGGCCATTAACCTCGAGTTTAAACTGCGTAAAAACAACCGCACCGGTGAATGGAAGGTGTTTGATATGATAGCCGAAGGCATTAGTTTACTGTCGGCTAAGCAGTCTGAACTCAGTGGCCTTATTCGCCAAAAAGGCATAGATCAGGTGACCAAAGACTTATTGGCGCTTACCAATAAGCCAGTTACTCCGCTGGAACGTAAAGAATGACAAGGGCTGAACCATTAACTCTGCCATTAACCCGTGATCAATTAGCCAGCTATTGGGCACAACGTGAGCAACTGTTTACCCACAATCGGGTTGATTTAAGTGGCTTGCGTGAGATTGACTCGATTGGCTTGGCGTTTTTGGTACAGTGGAGCCAATCTTTGGCCGCGGATGCGCGGCCACTAACGCTTTATACTCCGCCGGCGAGCTTCTATCCGCTGGCTGATTTATATGGCGTCGGCGAATTTTTTGCGCCGACCGACAACCTTGCTGAGAGCCTAAATGAGTCTTAATGATCAAGTCGAACAATTATTGCGCCAAGCCTTAAGCTTGGACGAAGTCTATATCAAGAGCGAAGGCAGTCACTTTAACGTGATTGCCGTATCGAGTGAATTTGCCGATATGAGCCGCTTGCAGCGGCAGCAGTCCATTAATGGTCCGTTACGGGAATTAATTGCCGAAAATACCATTCATGCCCTGACCGTGAAGACCTTTACCCCTGAGCAATGGGCTCGGGAACGAAAATTTATTATGCCTTCCTAAACGGGAACCAAGATGGACAAATTTAAGATTCAAGGCCCTTGTCGGCTGGCCGGCGATGTCACTATTTCTGGCGCTAAAAATGCGGCTTTGCCGATTTTATTTGGCACCTTATTGTGTGATGAAGCCATTACGCTGTCTAACGTACCTAAGTTGAAAGACGTAGATACCACGTTGCAATTACTGGCCTCTATGGGCTTGAACGTGGTTGAGCAAGCCGACAGCTACGTGATCTCTGGTGCCGTTAACAGCCACATTGCGCCCTACGAGCTAGTCCGCACCATGCGAGCCTCTATTTTGGCGCTGGGTCCTTTGGTGGCGCGTTTTGGTCAAGCCGATGTGTCCTTACCCGGCGGTTGTGCCATAGGCGCGCGTCCAGTGAATTTGCACATTCACGGTTTAGAGCAGATGGGCGCTGAAATCCACGTGGTTGATGGCTACATTAAGGCTCGCGTCGATGGCCGCCTAAAAGGCGCACACATTTTAATGGACATGGTGAGCGTCACCGGCACCGAAAACCTGATGATGGCTGCGGTATTGGCTGAAGGTCGCACTACTATCGAAAACGCGGCTCGTGAGCCAGAAGTGGTAGATTTAGCCAACTTCTTGAACGCCTTGGGTGCCAAAATTCAAGGCATAGGCCAAGACACGCTGATTATCGATGGCGTAGAGGCCTTGCACGGCGGTGAATATCGCGTGCAACCGGATCGTATTGAAACCGGTACGTTTTTGGTGGGTGCGGCGGTAACTGGCGGTGATGTGACCTGTCACAACACGGATCCTCGTCTGTTAGAAGCAGTCTTGGTGAAGCTGAAAGAAGCGGGCGCCGAGGTCACGACTGGCGAAGACTGGATCCGCTTAAATATGACGGACCGAGTCTTGAAGCCGGTCGACATTAAAACCGCACCGTATCCGGCATTTCCCACCGACATGCAAGCGCAGTTTACCGTGCTCAATGCGGTTGCTAAGGGCCTAGGTCACGTCACCGAGACCATCTTTGAAAATCGCTTTATGCACGTGCCTGAGCTAAACCGCATGGGTGCTAGCATAGAGTTACACGGCAATATGGCCATCTGTGGCGATACTGAGCAACTGACCGGTGCTACCGTAATGGCCACCGATCTGCGAGCCTCTGCCAGCCTAGTATTAGCCGGCTTCGTCGCCGAAGGCACCACCTATGTGGATCGCATTTATCACATCGACCGCGGCTATGAAGTGATCGAAGATAAATTGTCTGCGTTAGGTGGCAAGATAGAGCGCATTAAAGGCTAAGTCATAGCCTGAGCTAGAAGCTAGAAGCTAGAAGCTAGAAGCTAGAAAAAGCGAGTTATTGGTAGTTTGAGAAAGAAAAAGGGCAGATGTTTAACATCTGCCCTTTTTGTATTTTTTTGTTTACTTTCAGCTTCTCGCTTGAGGCCTGTCTCTTAGTCACATCTTTTTGTTGTGCTTAATGTTGGTATCAGGCAAAGCGCACCGCGCCTCCGACACGCCGTAAACCCATCCATGGGGCTCAAGCTGCGCCATCCTGGCTGAGATGGTCGGCTGAGCAGACGCACTCTGCCTTCGTGTCGGCATAAGAGCTAGCTGTCCGCGCTAACAAGAGACCCCAATCACCGGAAGAGACGGTAGGCATTTGCCGAGCGTCGTAGGGATACGGGTTAGCGCGTTGGCGTAGGTAAGCCTACGGCCTCTTAGTGTCTTACATACTTGTGGCTAAGAGACAGGCTGCTAGCTGCCTTTAGCGTAACCGCTGAAAACGGGTATCTTCTTCAATCTTAATCGGTAATGTTATCAGCTTACCTTGACGCAGTAAGGTGACTGTGATGGTGCTACCCGGCTTAGTTTCGGCAATCATATCCATGGCGTGGCGGGTATTGCGAATGGGCGTATCATTGAGTTTTAACAACACATCTTCCACTAAGATACCGGCTTGTGCTGCGGGTCCCGCTTCGTTGAGACCTTCCACAAATAAACCGGTGCGATCCCCCATATTTAATAATTGCGCCATCATGGGCGGGATATCGGCACCACTAATGCCTAAATAACCGCGGATCACCCGGCCATGACTGATCAGCTCTTGCATGATGCGTTTGGCCAAGGCGTAGGGAATCGCGAAGTTAATGCCGTAGCTTTCTTGATGAGCCAGGCTTTGAAACGAAGCAGTATTGATACCCACGATCTCGCCGTAGACGTTGATCAGCGCGCCGCCCGAGTTACCGGCATTAATGGCGGCATCAGTTTGCAGTAAATCTTGGCGGCCATTGCTGTCTGGCCCCATGCTCGATAAACCAGAGCGGCCAGTGGCACTAATGATGCCCTGAGTAATAGTTTGCCCCACGTTATAGGGGTTGCCGATAGCCAGTACAATATCGCCCACTTGTGGCGACAACTCATCATCTTGCGGTATCACAGGTAGTCGGTTGGCAGTAATCTTTAAGACAGCTAAATCCGTGGGCACATCGAAGCCGGTGACTTCGCCATTGAGAATACGACCATCTTGCAGCGCCACTATCACCTGATCGGCGTCGGCTATCACATGATAATTGGTCAACACATAACCTTGGCTGTTCATGATCACCCCAGAGCCTAAGCTGGTAGAGCTTAATTCTGGCGAGGCATCAGCGCGCTGAAAACTTCGGGTATAAATATTCACCACTGCAGGACCGGCACGATTGGCCGCATAGGAGAAGCTGGATACGCCCACCTGCTGGTTGCGCCACCAATGTTCAAAAGGCTGAGTCTTAAGTTGCGGGAAGATAGTCAATAGCAATACTGCCATTAGCACCCCGAAGGCAATGGCCTGAAAGATAAACTTAAGATAAGGAATAGAGCGCATAGGGAGTCGGGTCGGCTAGCTGTGAAAGAGTTATAGCATAACATAAAGTAAGTGATGCCGAGTGCAAGGCTGAGCCGTAACATCTTGATAGTGCAGTGATCGCTACGCATAAAAAATCAGGTATAAAAAGCAGCGCCAAGCGCTGCTTTTACTATTTAACGTTATCTTTACCTGACGGCTTATCGCATCAGGCTGTCTTTTACCTATCTCAATACTAAATAAAGAGAAGCGTTACCGCGTTGGATATTCAGCGCTATCACGCCGGGTTTAGCTTCTATTATTTTGCGTAACTCTGCGAGATCTTTCACCCGCTGACGATTAACGCCAATGATAATATCGCCTTTCTCCAAACCGGACTGCGCGGCCGGAGATCGGGGGGCGACGTCGACTATTTTTACGCCCGCTACCCCGTCTTTGGTTTCGGTTTTACCCAGCGTAGCCCCTTCTAACGCCTCGTTTAAGGTGTCGGCGGCTACGCTCTCGTCTTCTGCTAGGGTCAAGGTGACATTGGCATCTTGCTGCTTGCCATCGCGAAACAGACCCAAGACTACGGTTTTATCGGCGCCCATGGTCGCCACTTTGGCTCTTAACTCACCAAAAGAACGCACAGGTTTGCCGTCTAGGCTGATAATAATATCACCGGCTTTTAACCCGGCTTTATCGGCTGCTGAGCCTTCAATCACTTGACTGACAAAGGCACCATGCTGGCTCTTGTAACCAAAGGTTCGGGCCAGTTCAGAGGTGAGCTCACCGCCCATTACCCCCAGCACGCCTCGGCGTACTTCACCGTATTCGACGATTTGATCAATTAAGTTTTTCACCATGTTGGACGGGATGGCAAAGCCGATACCTATGTTGCCACCGTTGGGACCTAAAATGGCGGTGTTAATCCCCACCAGCTTGCCGTCTAAATCGAGCAGGGCGCCGCCTGAATTACCTGAGTTAATGGCCGCGTCGGTTTGAATAAAGTTTTCAAGGTTTTCTACGTTGAGACCCGAACGTCCCAAGGCGCTGATAATCCCAGAGGTCACGGTTTGGCCAAGGCCAAAGGGGTTACCGATGGCGATGGCAAAGTCCCCCACCCTAAGTGCGTCTGAGTCGGAAAATTCGATAGCTACTAGGTCTTTGGCATCGACTTTTAATAAGGCAATGTCGCTTTGTTTATCGCTACCAATCAGCTCGGCTTCGTATTCTTGACCGTCGATCAGCGTTATAAGGATTTTATCGGCGTCTGAGATCACATGATTATTGGTGATCACATAGCCTTTCTTGGCATCAATGATCACGCCTGAGCCGAGTGCTTGAAAGGGGCGCTCTTGAACTTGCTCACCCGGCATATCGGGGCCAAAAAAGAAACGAAACTGCTCAGGGATAGCTTGACGACTGACTTTACTGCCGGACACGGAAATATTAACCACGGCCGGGGTCACCTTTTCCACCACAGGCGCTAGGCTGCGAATATCGTTGCCCGCACCAAAAGGCAAGGCTGCTTGAGCGGCCGGTATAACGGCAAGGCCGATACTCAGTGCCAAGGCTGATACCAAGGGGAGTCGAGATTTCATGCAGATGCTCCTAAGTTTATAAATACGTCTATCTATTAATACGTCGTTTAAGTTGGTTAATAAACAACTATATGGTTAATAAATAGGCTTGATAAATGGCGTAAGGTAAGTGTGTGCTCTGACCTCAGTAGTTTAATAAGAGTTCCGAATGCTGCACTAATATTTCAAACCGATCTTTAAAACATGCGTAGCCTGTTTATTAAATGGTGCCGATCTTGAGTATATCAATCTCTTAGGTGACTAAATCGTGTCTCACTGAGTGTGGCTTGCCGAAAGCCCAAACTAGCCAGTACACTGATCGGCCTTGTTTTATGATAGCGGTAGTGTCCTTGCCATGAGCCCCAATGAACGATATCAGGCCAATTTGCAGCAGACCAATTTCGTTGAAGATGCAGCTCAGCAATTGGCGATCCATCATTTACAGCGTTTATACGAAGCGCTGTTGCGGCCAGTAGCTCCAGCACCGAAAGTAAATTTGTGGCATAAACTGACCGGCCAACAGCCTGCGGCTGTAGAGGCCATTAATGGCCTGTATTTTTGGGGCGGCGTGGGGCGCGGAAAAACCTACTTGATGGATATTTTTTATGAGAGCCTGCCCTTTGAGAATAAACTCAGAGTGCACTTCCATCACTTTATGCAGCGCGTGCAACAGGAGCTGCAAGCCTTAAAGGGGCAAGCCGATCCGCTAAAGTTGGTGGCGGCTAACTTAATTAAACAAACGCGTATTATTTGCTTCGATGAATTTTTTGTGTCCGACATTGCAGATGCCATGATCTTGGGCACCTTGCTCGAGTACTTGTTTGCTGAGGGCATGATTTTAGTCGCGACCTCTAACATTATGCCCGATGACTTGTATCGCAACGGCTTACAAAGAGCGCGTTTCTTGCCGGCTATCGCCTTACTTAAACAGAACTGCACCGTGGTGAACGTGGATTCAGGCATCGATTATCGGCTACGCACCTTACAACAAGCCAATTTGTACCATTACCCACTCAGCGCCGATGCCGAGGCGGCGTTAGCGGCTTACTTTGCTGACTTAGCGGGCAGTGAGGCCTGTTGGGAGCAAACCATTAGTATTAATCAGCGCCCGCTCACCACCATAGCCGAGGGCGCAGGTGTGCTCTATATCGATTATCAAGAGCTGTGTTGTACGCCACGCTCGCAGCTGGATTATATTGAGCTTGCTCGCCACTATCACACAGTGATAGTGGCCAATGTCACGGCCATGGGGCCTGAGACCAGCGATGCGGCTAGACGTTTTATTGCCTTAGTCGATGAATTTTATGAACGACGGGTGAAATTAATCCTGTCGGCGAGCGTGCCTATGGCTGAGCTTTATGTGGCGGGTCGACTCGAATTTGAGTTCCAACGTTGCTTGTCTCGCTTGATTGAAATGCAATCCCACGAATACCTTGCCAGAGAGCACCTTATTTAGTCACAATACTCGCCCCCGTATCAGGGCATGATATTGGGAAGGGGTTGGGCGAACCTACTCATTTTAATGGGCATTGAAATTAGTAGGTGATTATTACGGCAACTTTACCTATAATCGCCCAGCCCACGTTACACTGCTGTCTAACGGACGGCATCACTGTAAACAGACTGGTACTCGAAGGGGTATATGTTTGCTCGTGTTTTGCGCATGTGCGCAAGTGTATGATTCATTCTAAGTATTTTGGGTTTATCCATGAAAACTTTTGTTGCTAAGCCAGAAACCGTTAAGCGTGACTGGTATGTTGTTGATGCAGAAGGCAAAACTCTGGGTCGTTTGGCCTCTGAGATTGCGCTTCGTCTGCGTGGTAAGCATAAGCCGGAATATACTCCGCATGTTGACTGTGGCGATTACATCGTTGTAGTAAATGCTGAGAAAATTCAGGTAACCGGTAATAAAGCCGAAGGCAAAATTTACTATTCTCACTCCGGTTTTCCGGGTGGCCTGAAGTCAATCAGCTTCGAGAAGCTAATTGTACGTAAGCCTGAGATGGTTATTGAGTCTGCCGTTCGCGGCATGCTGCCTCGTGGCCCTCTGGGTCGTGCTATGTTCCGCAAGATGAAAGTCTTTGTGGGCGCGCAGCACAACCATGCGGCGCAACAACCTCAAGTACTGGACATCTAAGGCGGGATTAGGCAATGGCAGAAACTCAATACTACGGTACTGGTCGTCGTAAAAGCTCAACTGCACGAGTATTCGTGAAGCAGGGTAGCGGCAATATCGTAATTAACAAACGTTCTTTGGATCAGTACTTTGGTCGCGAAACTGCCCGTATGGTGGTTCGTCAGCCTTTAGAATTGGTTGAAATGACAGATAAATTTGATTTGTACATCACAGTTTCTGGTGGTGGCATTTCTGGTCAGGCTGGCGCAATTCGTCACGGCATTACACGTGCCCTGATGCAATTCGACGAAACCTTGCGCGCTTCACTGCGTAAAGCGGGCTTCGTTACGCGTGACGCTCGTAAAGTTGAGCGTAAGAAAGTTGGTCTGCATAAAGCACGTAAACGTCCTCAGTTCTCTAAGCGTTAATTGGGACTACGTTTACAACAAAAGCCCGGGTTTACCCGGGCTTTTTTTATGTGCAGAAATAATAGTTTTATCAAATTCGTAACACTTTGTTTTAAATAGAAACTATTCCAGATAATAAACATTTACTGTCACTTCCCTCGACCTTGTAAAAGAAGTGGTTTTTCTTTAGAATTTCAGGGTTTTTTGTGGCAATTGAAACCATAAAATCCGCCGCAGTTGTCACAAACCGTCTCGAAGCACGAAACGAACAATACACGCGCGGAGACCTAATGGGAGAGTTTTTGGATGAGCAATGCGCCAGTTAGTACCGGTCGCCGCAGATTTCTGACCTGGTCAACCACAGTTGTGGGTGGGGTTGGAGCTGCTTTTGTTGCGGTACCTTTTATTGCTTCATGGAATCCTAGCGCAAAGGCGAAAGCTGCTGGGGCACCGGTTGAAGTAGATGTGAGCAAGGTTGAGCCGGGCCAGTTAATCCGAGTTGAGTGGCGAGGTAAGCCTGTATGGGTGGTCCGTCGTAACCAAGCTACTTTGGATTCGTTAACTAAGCTAGATGACCAGCTTAGAGATCCAAATTCTGATGAGCCACAGCAGCCAGATTATGCACAGAACGAATACCGTTCGATCAAGCCTGAGTTATTGGTGACAGTTGGTATTTGTACCCACCTAGGTTGTTCACCTACCTATTTACCAGAGACTTTTGGTGAGCAGGTTCAAGGTGTAACCTCTGGTTTCTTCTGTCCTTGTCACGGTTCTAAGTTTGATATGGCTGGCCGCGTGTTCAAAAACGTACCTGCGCCATTAAACTTGGTGATCCCACCTTATTACTACGTCAACGACGCCACTATTTTAGTGGGCGAAGACGGCGAAGGAGCCTAAGCATGTTGGGTAAACTCGTAAACTGGATCGATGCACGGATCCCGATGACGGCGACTTACAACAAGCACGTGGGTCAATATCCGGCACCGAAAAACTTTAACTTCTGGTACTTCTTCGGCTCACTGGCCATGTTAGTGCTGGTGAACCAGCTGCTGACTGGCGTGTGGTTGACCATGAACTACAACCCGTCCGGTGATGGTGCCTTCGCGTCTGTCGAATACATAATGCGTGATGTGGATTACGGCTGGCTGCTGCGCTATATGCACAGTACTGGGGCTTCCGCGTTCTTCGTGGTGGTGTATATGCACATGTTCCGCGGCATTATTTATGGCTCCTACCAGAAACCACGCGAATTGCTGTGGCTGTTCGGTATGCTGATCTTTTTGGTGCTGATGGCTGAAGCCTTCATGGGCTATCTGTTGCCGTGGGGCCAGATGTCTTATTGGGGCGCACAGGTAATTATTTCCTTGTTCGGCGCAATTCCGGTGATTGGCGATGACTTAACGCTGTGGATCCGCGGTGACTACGTGATTTCGGGTGTTACCCTGACTCGCTTCTTCGCCTTGCACGTCATTGCATTGCCGTTAGTGTTAGTGATACTGGTGTTCTTGCACATAGTCGCTTTGCATGAAGTGGGTTCTAACAACCCAGATGGCATCGACATCAAAAAAGTGAAAGACGAAAACGGCTGGCCGAAAGATGCTATTCCTTTCCATCCTTACTACACCGTAAAAGACGTAGTGGGTGTGGCAGGCTTCTTGTTTATCTTCGCCTTCTTTATCTTCTTCCTGCCTGAGGGTGGTGGTTACTTCTTAGAAGCGCCAAACTTTGAAGCGGCCAATAGCTTGAAGACGCCAGAGCACATAGCACCGGTATGGTACTTCACGCCTTTCTACGCCATCTTGCGTGCCGTTCCTGATAAGTTAGCGGGCGTTATCTTGATGGGCCTGTCGATCGCGGTATTGTTCGTGCTGCCTTGGCTTGACCGTTGCAAGGTGCGTTCATTCCGCTACCGCAGTAAATTGCATTTCTGGAATATCACACAGTTTGTGATCTGCTTCTTTATTTTGGGTGTGTTGGGTACTTTGGCTTCTACTCCCGCGCTAACATTGCTGGCACAAATCTGTTCTTTTGGTTATTTCGCCTTCTTTGTGCTGTTGTTCTTCTACAGTAAACACGAAAAAACCAAGCCGCTGCCAGAGAGGGTGACATTTTAATGAAGAAGTTAATCATTGCTATACTTGCCTTTTTGCCAGCTTTGACCTTCGCAGCAAGCGCGGTCAAGCTAGATCAGGCGAATTATGACCTGCACGATAAGGCTTCATTGCAAAGTGGCGCTAAGTTATTCATGAACTATTGTGCGGGTTGTCATAGTACTCAGTATCAGCGTTATAACCGCGTGGCTGAAGACTTAGACATCCCTGAAGACGTGATGAAGGCTAACCTCAACTTTACCGGTGTGCCTATCGGTGAGCTGATGACAAACGCCATCCCCGAGAAAGACGCGGCCGCTTGGTTTGGCGCGCCGCCCCCAGATTTAACGCTGGTGGCTCGGGTGCGAGGCGCGGATTGGCTATATACCTATCTGCGCTCTTTCTACAAAGATGACAGCCGTCCTTTTGGCGTGAACAACCTAGTGTTTCCTTCCGTGGGCATGCCTCACGTACTGGAACCCTTACAAGGTAGTGCCACGCTAAAAACGCAAGAGCATACGGTAGACGGTGAGCAAGTCACAGTACCTGTGGGTATCGAGGTGGCGGGCAACGGTGAGTTGAGCACAGAAGAATACGATAAGGCGGTATTAGATATCGTTAACTTCTTAGTTTACTCCGCCGATCCGGTTAAGCTTGAACGCCATCGTATCGGTTACTGGGTACTGGGTTTCCTAGTGATCTTCTTTATCTTCGCTTACATGTTGAAGAAAGAATACTGGCGTGACGTACACTGATTTAGACTTCGTCTAAGCTAGTTTTGGGACGGCAATGAGGCAAAACGCTTCATTGCCGTTCCTATTTATGATTTATGGAGGATCTAATGGCAGTTGCGGCTAATAAACGCTCTATCATGACGTTGTTTTCGGGTGCTGAAGATATTTACAGCCACCAAGTACGTATCGTATTGGCTGAAAAAGGTGTCAGTGTTGAAATCTGTCAGGTAGAGCTGGATGCACTCCCTGAAGAAATGTTAGAGCTGAATGCTTACGGCACTCTGCCGACCTTGGTCGACCGAGAGCTGGTGCTATATGAATCAGATATTATCATGGAATATTTGGATGAGCGTTTTCCTCATCCGCCGCTGATGCCGGTGTATCCGGTGGCCCGCGGCAGCAGCCGTTTAATGATGCATCGCATCAAGCAAGACTGGTATTCACTGGTTGAGCGTATTCAGCGTAACGATAAAGCCGACGAAGCCCGTAAAGAATTGCGCGAAGCTTTGTTAGCTGTGGCCCCCATATTTGGCGAATATTCTTACTTTATGAGTGAAGAATTTAGCTTAGTGGATTGCTACATGGCGCCGCTGTTATGGCGTTTGCCGTCACTGGGCATTGAGTTGTCCGGCCGTGGTGCGAAAGAGCTGAAAGGCTATATGATCCGCTTATTTGAGCGCGAGTCATATCAAGCATCTATGACCGAAGCCGAGCGTGATATCGGTGGTAAAATTTAATTATGGATAATTTGACACCCAGCCGTCCGTATCTGTTGCGTGCCTTTTATGAGTGGCTGTTAGATAACGAGCTTACGCCGCATTTATTGGTGAACGCGGCATTGCCGCACACCACGGTACCGCAGCAATATGTAAAGGATGGTCAAATCGTGCTGAACATAGCGCCTTCTGCCGTCGTTGGTTTACATATGGATAACGATGCGTTGAGTTTTAGCGCCCGTTTTGGTGGCTCGCCATTTCAGGTATATGTACCTATGGCGGCCGTGGTGTCGATTCAGGCTAGAGAAAACGGTGCTGGCACCTTTTTCCCACCTGAGCCCGCTTACGATGCTTGGCTCGCCAGCCTAGACGCCGAAGGCCCAGCAGGGGCATCATCAATCACTGAGTCTGATGATGAGCCCACGCCGCCGAAGAAAGGCCGCCCCAGCTTACGCGTGGTAAAGTAATTAACGTATTATCAGAACCCAAAACGCAGCCTAAAGGCTGCGTTTTTTTATCTCTAATGGGTGAGCCTTGGTATTATTTCACGCTTCACGCTTCACGCTTCACGCTTCACGCTTCACGCTTCACGCTTCACGCTTCACGCTTCACGCTTCACGCTTCACGCTTCACGCTTCACGCTTCACGCTTCACGCTTCACGCTTCACGCTTCACGCTTGCGTACGCTAAAGCTGTCGATAATGTCTTTTAGCTGCTGCGTGAGTTGGGCCATTTCATAGCTGGTTTGCATATTACTTTGGGCATGCCCCGAGGTGCTTTGGGCGGATTGGCTGATCAGACGCACCTTATTGGTGATTTCGGCTGACACGCAAGACTGCTCTTCGGCGGCGCTGGCAATCATCATATTTAAGTCATTCATGACGCTAATTTGCTGACTGATCTCTTCGATGGAGGTTTCTGAAGTTTCAGTTTGTGCCACGCCATGGTTGGCTAGTGCTAAATTCTCCGCCATCACGGCGACCGCCTCACGGGTGGTGTTTTGCAGTCGGGCTATGGTTTGCTCGATATCGGCAATAGAGCCTTGGGTACGTCCGGCTAGGCTGCGTACCTCATCGGCCACTACCGCAAAGCCGCGACCTTGCTCACCGGCGCGTGCCGCTTCAATGGCGGCGTTGAGTGCGAGTAGATTAGTTTGCTCGGCAATATTACGGATCACGGTTAATACGTCGCTGATCTCATGGCTGTCTTTTTCCAATGACTCTATGACGACGGTTGATTGACGTACGTTTTGGGCCAGCGTCGCTATCTGTTGGCTGGTGTTATGCACGTTGATGCGGCCTTCGCTGGCGACTTCATGGGCTTTACCGGCACTGCTGGAAGCGTTCGTGGTATTACGGGCGATCTCAGACACCGTAGAGGTCATTTCATCCATGGCCGCGGCAATTTGGTCTATGTCTAGCTCTTGGCGGCTGATTTCTGCTTGGGTCGAGCTGATGGCCTGCTCCGCCTGGCTGGCTTGAGTGACTAAGTCATCGGCGGCATCACCCACCCGCCCTAGCGCCGTCTTCAGCTTGGCTTGCAACACTTGTATGGTGAGCTGCAGTTGACCCACTTCATCTTGGCGGCCGGTATAAATTAAGGTGGCCAGCTTATTGTCGATGATCTGGCGTGAGCTGTGCTCTAATTGGCGTAAGCTCCCAGTCAGTAAATAGCCACTTAAGACTAAGCCTAACCAAAGTACCGTAAAGACTCCTGTCAGGGCCAAGGTAGCATGGGGTAATAAGGTGGCTAGTAGGGCCAAGCCAGCCGCACAACCCAGGCCGCTTACGCCAGTAAACTTGCCATGCAAACTCAGGCCAGACCACCAGTTGCGTAAGCTGAAGCTGGTTTTTTTAGCGTTAGTCAGTTTTGGGTAGGCTTGTTTGGCGCGCGCCACGCATTGAGCGCTGGGCTGGGTACGAATAGAGTCGATGCCGACTAATTTGTCACCATCGTACTTAGGGGTGAAATAAACGTCGGCCCAATAATGGTCGCCGTTGTGACAGCGATTTTTTAAGATGGCGATATAGGCTTGACCCGCCTGCAGCGAGCCATAGAGATCGCTGAAGATCGAGCTGGGTACGCCGCCTGCGCCTAAATGCATTTGCAACTCACCTATTACCTGATCTTTGGAGTAGCCGGTAAATTGATATAATTGCTCATTACAAAAAGTGACATTTCCTGCCAGATCTGTGCTGGAAATGAGTACAGCTGAGCTGTCTATCGTCCTTTCTCTGCCGGTAAGCGGCACCTGAGATGTCATCTAAAACTCCCTGTCTTAACCCTATGTGGCTGACAAAATGTACTAAGAAAAGAGATCTTAAGCATCCACGCTTGATGCGCAGTAGAGTCTCGTCGGTCAAGCGGTTAATATCCGCATCCACTTATTGCACTATTTTATTAGTTCAGCAGCATATAGCGGGGCTTAGTTAAAGCAAACCTTAATATCAGTAAAATATAAGTTCAGCGTTAATAAGCATCTAGATAAGAACTGGGAGTATGGAGAGTAATGGTAGCTGCCTCCCTTTATTAGCTTAGGTAAGGAGGCAAGCGCTAATAAAAGAAGGCATAGCCTTTAAATCCGGGTTGTTTAGGGGGCGGCTTGAATAAATTCGAAGACAGTAATGACGCGTTTTACGCCGGATATGTTACGAGCCAATTGTACGGAAATATCGGCTTCTCTTTGAGTGACAAGACCGATTAAGAATACTTCACTATTTTCGGTTACCACTTTAACTTTGGTACCATCGATATTTTTTTCGGCTAATAAAGTACTTTTTACCTTAGACGTGATCCAAGAGTCCTGACTGCGCGCAGTCATGTCCAGTGGCGCCATGATCCGCAGCTCATTAAACACTTCAGTTACGCCGGGCACGCTTTTCACAATTTCTTCGGCTTGTTGGCTAGCAGCTTGAGTCGGGGTTTGCCCCACTAATAAGCTTTTACCATTGGTGGTGATCACCACTATACGGCTTTGCTCCCACAGCTGCTTATTGGTGCTTAATCTATGCGTGGCACGTATATCTATAGCCTGATCGCTGACCTGAGTGGATACGGCTCTGCGGTCGGTTACAGAGGCGATGCCGGTGCCAGCACCGGCGAACAGCACTCCCACGCAGCCTTGTAGCAGCAGGGCGGACGATAATAAGACGATAATGTGAGTTCTCATCAGTCGGTTTCCTCCTGAGGGAATAAGGTGCGGTCAATTAAGTCACACAAACAATGCAAGGTGAGTAAATTCACCTCGTGAATGCGTGGCGCACGCAGCGCCGGCACGCGAATTTCCACGTCATTAGGTCCGAGTAAACCCGCCAACTCACCGCCATCTTTGCCACTGAGCGCGACTATGGTCATATCTCGGCTCAGTGCCGCTTCCGCCGCTTTAATCAGGTTACGACTGTTGCCGCTGGTGGAAATCACCACCAACACATCGCCTTCTTGACCCAGCGCGCGAATTTGTCGGCCATAGGCCTCATCAAAGTGTTGATCCACGGCAATAGCACTGATGCTGCTGGTATCGAGTGTTAAGCAAATAGCGGGCAGGGCGGGGCGCTCGGTTTCGTAGCGATTCATTAACTCACTAACAAATAATTGCCCTAACGCATTAGAGCCACCATTGCCGCAGACCAGTAACTTATTACCGTTTAATAAACACATCACCATCATTTGCGCCGCCGCTAGAATATCATCGGGCAAGGCTTCCGCGGCGGCAATTTTGGTTTGAATACTCTCGGTAAAACTGGCTTTTATTTCATCCTGCATTGCTGTTCCTTAAAAGGCATTCTCTAGCCAATGAAGTTCGGAGCCTTCAAAGGCAATTAAATCAAAACGACAGGGCTGTTGCGATTCATTGAACCCCTGTGCTTGTAAATAACATAAGGCGGCACGGCGCAGTTTCTGTTGTTTGCCTAAGGTGACTGATGCGGCTGCGCCACCAAAATAATCACGACTGCGATAGCGCACCTCCACAAACACTAAGGTCTGACCGCTATACATGATTAAATCAATTTCGCCGAGCTTGCACCAGTAGTTGCGCGCCACCAGAGTCAGTCCTTGACTCAGTAAAAACTGCTCGGCGCGCCGTTCAAATTTTTCGCCTTGGCCTTGTGTGGCAGAACGGATCACCTGAGTGGTGGAAGGTTTAGCCTTGTGACTCAAACTCACGCTCAAGTGCTTGCTCACGCTCCAGATTAAGGTCTTCAGCTGCGTCAGCAGGGGCTTGGTAGCCTTCGGTTTGCCAGTCACCATCCTGATACTCCATCCATTGCAAGCGTCGCTCGACCAGACCTTGCTCATTGACGCTTAGCTCACCGGTTAGGCCTGAAACGGGAGACGTACCTTGGCGCAAGTCAGGCAGTTGTGGGATCAAGCTTACGGCGTCGTAACCAAACGCATATAAGCGCAACCAAGTGCTGCTGCTATCTGGCCACTGCTGCTCTACTTGACTCATGAGCTGTGGATCACTGCCAAATAACCAAGGCATATCAGCCAAATGGAGCCCGTTAAGCTCACTGATAGGCGTAGAGCCGCCAGGTATAAAACTGCGCGAGGTGACATAAGTGGGGAAGCGCTCGGCACGAGCGTCACGCACAAAATCAAAGTAAGGGAGAATGAAACGGGTTTCGGTGGCGTTAGACGTCATAAATACCGAGTCGATGGGGCCGCTACCGCCGGGTGTATTCAGCGCGCGCCGCACATCCGCTTCTATCGCTTGTTGGGTACTAAAATAGGCGATACGTGCTCCGTGGCCGCTCAGTTGTTGCCAAACGCGATTAAATTCGGTGGCGCTGCGCTTCCCCAGTTCATTACCCGGCACAAACACCAACGGCTGTTGATGGCCTTGTTCCCACATATGCAGGGCTGCATCGGCGGCTTCACTTTCCGGTGATAGGGCAAAGTAATAGCGATGGGCCAAGCTTTGGTTGTTTGGCGGCATATTTAACGCCAATTGCGGCATGGCAGGATCTAAATTGGCCAAGGCGGCAATGTCGCCTTTTACCAAAGGACCAATGATAAAGTCGGCACCGGCGGCTTGGATTTGTTGATAAATATTAGCCATGTCGTTGGCCTGAGTATCAAAAAAGCTTAAGTGCGAGTTTTGCCCTTGATGGGCACGCTCTATGCCATGACGAATAGCCGCCGTTTGCGTGGCTAACTGTCCGGTTAACGGCAACAACACCGCAATGTGATTGGGCTGATAGCTACCCAGCGCCAGCAGACTGCTCTCTGCCAAACCTTCGGGCAGGTAAGAGTTCGCGGGATGCTGAGGATAGCTGTTGCGCCAAGAGTTAAGCTGCCAATTACGTTGCTCATCACTGGCATGTTGGCCGTTTAAAATGGCCATTAACCGCAACCAAGCCTGAGTGTCTGGCTGGTAATTTTCTGCCAGCGCGCCGCGCAGCGTATCGCTGGAGATGGGCGCTAATAGCGCATAAATACGCTCTAAGTTAGCTTGCTGAGCCGAGCCGGACAAACTTTGATGACGCTGGGTTAACATGTCGGCTGCGGCAATGGGCTGTCCTTGTTGCTCTAAGCGGTTGGCTTGCAACAAGAGGTAATAACTCAAGGCACTAGGCGCTAAGCTTTCGCGCTTAATACTCGCCAATTGCTGCTCGGCGAGCTTATCCTGACCAGTTAATAGCGCTTGCGCTGCGTCTAACAAGCTGACTATGGGCTGCTGCTCTGGACTGGCGCCTTTTTGTAGCTGAGTCAGCAGGTTTCTGGCTGCCTGCACATTATTTTCTTGTAACCAAGCGCGCACCGCTAACACCTGCCAACTAAACGCATCGGCGGGTTTTGCGTTGCGTGCTTGTTTGAGGTATTGCTCGCCACTGTGCTCTATGGTGCTAAACATGTCTGGCGGCGTGTCAGACAGCCGCTGCGAGATGCTCCCTGAGTTACAGGCTAGTAGTAAATATGAA
>JAHLFI010000057.1 GCA_018883865.1 Candidatus Oceanisphaera merdipullorum | reverse complement strand
GAGCGCTTGGCCCGTCGCGCACCGGTCGTGGTGTTGAATGAACTGATTTATCAGCCGGCATTGACCATAGAAGCCTTGAGTGATGAAGCACAAGTGGCCACTTGGGTGAAGAACATCAATGAGTCGTTAATTGTCGATAACACCCACGGTGCCGAATATATACTCGAGTATGAATACTTTGATGAGCGCAGCTGCTACCTACCTAAGGTAAAAGTTCGCCAGCATGGCATCGACCGTGAGTTCCCGATCAGCTACGACTTCTTCGCTTCCGGCGAATATCGCAGCATAGTTGAGTTAGGTGAAGGTATTGCCAACTTGATGGAAGAGGGCGCTTACGTGAAGCGCGGTGAAAAGACCAAGCAAGTGGACACCTTTGCCGAAGGTTTGGAGTGGCTGATGCAAGAAAGTAAGCGCGGCCTCTACATTCAGCGTTATAAAGGCTTGGGTGAGATGAACCCAGATCAGTTGTGGGAAACCACCATGGATCCGGACTCGCGCCGCATGCTGCAGGTGAAGATTGAGGATGCCATAGCCGCCGATCAGCTGTTCTCCACTTTAATGGGCGACCACGTTGAACCACGCCGTGAGTTCATCGAGGCCAACGCCTTGCGCGTGGCCAACCTAGATATCTAATTTAAGTTAAATATCTAAGCCATCTCTGCGATAACTTACTGCTAAATGCCGCCCTTTTTTGGGGCGGCATTTTTTTTGCTGATGTGTTTTTTTTATTAATTTTGTGATCACAATGCTATCAATTAGATGGGATTCATAGTTATCTATCTATAATAAGTGGTATGACTATGAAGCATATAGCTGGATGCCTAGACAAATATTTAGGTAGCTGAGCTCCTTAGATAACGCACATATTAAGGCATGCATAATGGCGTCGTATTTTTCGTTAGGTGTCGGACAGTTATGGGACGAGTTGCAGCAAATGCAAGCGACTGGCCTATATTGGACTCATTTAGATAAAAAGCCTGATGTCAGCTTATGGTGCCGGCAAGTGCTTGGTGCTCAAGCAGAAGATACCCAAGTAGCGCTCGTTACTCTGGGTGAATCCCCTAGTGAATTGTTGAACGGCCTAGATGAATCAGGTCCCAAACGGCTGCCACTGTTTTCTTTACCGGCCACCCCTCAGGCAATAAGCCGCTTACCGAGTGATTTAAATCGTGCCCTTAAACTGAATAATCATCTCTTGGTGTTGGGGGTGTCGGCTCGCACTTGGCAACAGCACATGAACGAGCATGCCACGCATCTGTGGCTGGCCCAAATGGCAGCTTGGCTACGGCAAAAAAAATGTGGTTTGCTAGTGGTCAGCTACGGCGCGGGCGGTGAAGCCCTGCGCATGCAGTTGCAGCACGAGCATCGTAGCCTGATGGGTTTGGCAAGATTGCGTCATCAACAAGAGAGCCATCGCTATCAGCTGGTATTTTGGGGCAACCAAAAAGGTCTTTCGGCCAATCAAGAGCTGACGCTGGAACCGAGTGCATCAGGTTGGCAGTTGGCGGCCAGCGAGCAGCCACCCACGCCATCCATTAATGATGAGCATCAATTTTTGTGCCAAGAAAGCGTGTTGCAAGGCAGCAGACCTCTTTCTGAGCATTGGCAGTTGTTTACCGACAACCGCGGCTTGGCGGAAGCTGGGCTCAATACGCAGTCGGCGACCCTCATCTTTGCGCTGCAATATAACCGTGATATTGAAGAGGTAGCTCGTCAACTGCATCAGTTACGTCATCATTGTGGTAAAAGCATTAAGTTGATAGTGCGCGAAGTGGGGGTGAGTTTGCGCCAAGCAGATGAACGACTGCTGCTGGCTTGTGGTGCCAACTTGGTGGTCTCTCATCACGTGCCTTTGTCACGTTTTTTGGTGCAATTAGAAGGCTTGCAAGGACAGCGCTTTGCTCGCCACGTGCCTGCAGATATAACGCCGCTGATCGATGCGCTTATTCCGCTGAAACTAAAAGGCGTGCTAAGGCTGGAGCCGTTTTGTACGGCGGTCACCGAATTGATGACACATCCATTAGTGGCCACAGATACTAAAGGCGTGCTGGTGGCAATACAGCCGGTGGCTGGCTTAAAAGCCGCTCAGGCGCTGACCTTATGCCGGTTAAATCGCATGGGCGATCTAGCTACAGTGGCCGACGATACGCTGTTTATGTTCTTGTTTTCTTGCAGCATCAATGACGTTAACTTGGCGCTCGGCCATATATTTAAGCTGCCGGTCGCCGCCGTAATTTTGCAGCACCATGCCTGGCATCAGGATCTGCAAATTTTAACAGAGCTGCGCAATATTCGCCGCCGCCAGCCGAGTAACTGGTTACCGCCCAAGCTGGTGGCCAAGTTGCAGGCCAATGTGAGCCAAGTGTTAGACGAGCGCCGTCAGCCTCAGGCTATATCTTTACCTTTATTTCGGGGGTGATACCCATGTATATCGGCGATATTATCGGTATGTTGGCGATTTGTGCGCTTATTATGCTGCCGGCTGGCTTCTTAGCCCGTGATTATTTACCTAAATTTGGCCAATGGTTCAGTGCGCGCTGCTTGGCGCCGCGTTACTTAACCGCCCACGGCGTACGCCGTTATATCCCAACCTCGGCGGTAAATAGTGACTATGAATAACCTCCCTCATCAAGGCGCACCTCACAGCCGCTCGACGGCGCCTTTGGCTGGGATATTAAACTCTAGCTGGCGGGGTTTGGGCGGTTGGAATTATTATTTTTTGCTGAAATTTGGGTTGCTGGGCTATGGCTACCTTAACTTTCATCCCTTCGCCAACTTAGTGTTTCTGGCATTTTTACTACTGCCAATCGCTAATCTACGCCTGCATAAATTGCGCCAAGGGCTGGCGATCCCCGCCGGATTGGCGCTGTTTTATTATGATACCTGGCTGCCGGGTGTGAACAGCATTCTCAGCCAAGGAGATCAGTTGGTGGGCTTAAGCGGCAGCTATGTGCTGGAGCTGGTGCAGCGCTTTATTAATTGGAAAATGCTGGGTGCGGCCTTGGTGTTATGGGTGGTTTATCTGTTTTTGGCGCAGTGGTTGCGCCTTACCGTGTGGGTGGTGCTGGCCTTGGTATGGTTGAATGTGCAGGGCATGACCGGCTTTACCTTGAGTTTTACGCCTAACTCTTTGCCGCTTAACACGGTAGCACTTGGCCAAGTGTCGCCGGTGGTGAGTTCGGGCGGTACTGACGTCTCAGGCGCTGCGTTAATGGACAATGCTGCGCTTACCCCTGACGCCGCTTCGCTGGCACCCAACTATCAACAGCTGGCGCCTACCAATCAAAACATCAATGCCACCTTGGAGAGTTTCTACCAGGCTGAGCAGCAGCGGCAAACTAAGTTTCCTGCTGCTTTGAGCAGTGATGCTATCCCTTTCGATGTGTTAATCATCAATATCTGTTCGTTGTCTTGGTCCGATATGGAAGCCGTGAATTTAACCCAGCATCCGCTCTGGCAGCGTTTCGATATTCGCTTCCAACAGTTTAACTCCGCCACGTCTTACAGCGGCCCGGCGAGTTTGCGCTTACTAAGAGCCAGCTGCGGCCAAAGTTCCCAACCGGACTTGTATAAGCCGGCGGCGGATCAATGTTACTTACTCGACAACCTCGCCGCGCTGGGTTTTGGCGCAGAACTGGCCATGGATCATACTGGTAAATTTGGTAATTATTTGAGTGAGTTGCGCCAAGACGGCAAGCTGTCGGCCCCCTTAATGTCGCAACAGGGGTTGCCCAACGAATTGGTGTCCTTCGACGGTGAGCCTGTATTGAGTGACAGCGCCTTGTTTAGTCGTTGGCTCACTGAGCGCGAAGCCAATAGTGCCGAGCGTAGCGCCACTTTCTTTAACCTGATCCCCTTACATGACGGCAATCGGTTTGCTGGGAGTAGCCAAACCGCACCTTATTTAGGGCGGGCGCTTAGCTTATTTGATGATCTTAATGGCTTCTTCGACGCCTTAGAGAAATCGGGCCGCAAGTTGATGGTGGTGGTGCTGCCTGAGCATGGTGCCGCCTTGGTCGGCGATAAGGTGCAGCTCTCGGGTCTGCGCGATATTTCCAGCCCATCCATTACCCATGTGCCGGTGGGTATTAAGTTCTTTGGCATGCAGGCTCCCCATCAAGGGGCGCCCTTAGACGTGCAAGAGCCTACCAGCTACTTAGCCATTTCTGAGCTGATTGCCCGCTCGGTAGATGGGCGGTTATTTTCCACACCAGCACCAGATTGGACGGCACTACTACAAAATTTACCGCAAACCGCCTTAGTGTCAGAAAACGAAAATGCATTGGTGATGGCCTTTAAGGGCAAAAACTACATTCGCCTTAACAAGGGTGACTGGGTGCTTTACCCCAACTGATGATGCCGTAAATCCGCCGTTAACGGTGGCGGCATAGACCCGCATTGAGCAAGGAGGCCTGATTATGAAACAGCAAGCGCATGATAAGCCTAAGGCCAGTTGGGCGAGCAATACCACAGATGATCTCAATGCTTTGAGCCAGCTGATGTCCTTGCCTGAGTTGGCCTATCAAGATATTGGCCAACAGCAGCAACTCGCACAAATAGTGGCGCGTTGGCCGTTACTGAATGAGCTAAGCTTGGCGACCAGCGCCGATGTGGACGCGAAGGCGAGCCCAACCGGGGAGCTCGGCTAATGGCCATAGTCGCACTCCAAGGCTTAAGAGGCGGCGCCGGAGCCAGCTCGGTGACCGCCGGTTTGGCGTGGGCCTTACAGCAATTGGGCGAGCGGGTATTGGTGGTGGATTTCTGCCAGAGCAACCAAGTGCGTTGGCATTTTAATAGCCCGCTAAGCGCCACCGGTGGTTGGGCGCTCAGCCTGCTCGACGCACAACAGATGCTTAATGTTCAAGCGCCCCCAGCCTGGTGTTACGCACCAGGCTTAGATTTCTTGCCCTTTGGTGAGCTCAGCCAAGACCAATATCAGGCTTGGCAGCAGTTGCCGGGCACCGCCGCTCAGTCTTGGCTGCAGTATCTGCAGCAGCTGCACATGAACGGTGCCTATGACTGGTTATTATTCGATATGCCAGCTAACGAACCCAGCGGTTTGGGCGATTGGCGAAGTCAAGTCGATGCATTGTTAGTTGTGGTGACGGCGGATGCCAACAGCCATATTCGGTTGTATCAGCAAGCGCTGCAACTAGACCTGCAACCCGCCTTGCCGACTAACAGGCGTTTTTTACTCAATCAATTGTCCTCCACCAGCCAGTTGCAGCAAGACTTGCAACAATATTGGCGCGCTCACATGAACGCTATCTTGCCGTTTTCCATTCATAGAGATGAAGCCATAGCCGAGGCTTTAGCGGCCAAACAGCCGGTGGGTGAATACAGCGCCGTAAGCCTAGCCGCCGATGAGTTGAATGTGCTAGCCGGCTGGTGTTTAGCCCAAATGGGCAAGGTGTCGTCGTGAGCTGGCTCTTCGCACCCGCGTTGACGTCGACCATACATCGCTTGGGTCGGCGCTATCGCAGCTATCGGGTGGCGGGGAGTTCAATGCTGGCTGCTAGTTTATGCAG
>JAHLFI010000056.1 GCA_018883865.1 Candidatus Oceanisphaera merdipullorum | reverse complement strand
GCATCCGCCGCCCACGAATCCCAAAGTTTAAGCACTGCATCGGCAAATTCATCGGCGCGGCGATAGCGGTCCCCATGCACGGGCATGGCTTGGTAGTTATGATTACGCGCTTCGGCGTCAAACATAGAAGTCACTAGGTTCCAGCCCATACGACCACCGGAAATATGATCCAATGACGCCAGATAACGCGCCGCGTGAAACGGCGTATAAAAGGTACTGGAAACTGTGCTGATCAGGCCGATTTTATTCGTAGCACGGCTCATGGCCGACAAGGCAGTTAACGGCTCTAAAAACCACCAGCTGCCATCGGAGACATTGCCTGCAGATTGACCGTCGGCAAAAAATACCGCGTCCAATTTGCCGCGCTCAGCGGTTTGCGCCAATTCCTCGAAAAAACTGATATCACCTAAGCGCTCGACCGAGGATTTAGGATGGCGCCACGCGCCCTTGTGATGACCGCAACCAAATAAAAATACGTTCAGGTGCATCATGCGTTGTGCTTGTTGCTCGACCAATGGTTGAGTTACAGAGGGCTGAGCCACCGCTTGTTGTTCTGCTAATAATTGAGCTGCCATTAGTTTTTCACCAAGCCGCCGTCCACCACCAAGTTTTGGCCGGTCACAGAGCGCGACCAAGGTGAAGCAAAGAACAGGCAAGCATCGGCAAACTCGGCAGGCGTAGTTACACGGCGTAGCGGCGTGGCCGCGGCGATATAATCAAACACGGCTTCTGGGGTCGCGGCCGAGGCATCGGTTGTACGCAGCAAGCCGCCTGACACCATATTTACCGTAATTTGATCCGGACCTAAGTCTTGAGCAAGGGTGCGGGTCAGCGATAACAAGGCCGCCTTGGCCGCCGTGTAATCGTGATACGGTACGACTGGGTTTTGAAATAAGTTGGTGCCCACGTTGACGATGCGGCCAAAACCCGCCTCGCGCATGCCAGCCAGTGCGGCTTGCGTGGTATTAAGGGCCCCTTTTACGATACCTTCAAACTGCTGCTGCACATTGCTCCAGCTCAGTTGATCGGCATTTTCGCGGTCATCACCATTGAAAGAAAACGCCGGCAAGGCGTTATTGATGACTGTGGTGATCGGCTGACCAAAGTGCGCCTTGGCCTTGGCAAATAAAGCCTGCACCGCACCCGCATCTGTCACGTCCGCTTGCAGCGCCAGCGCTTGGCTGGGGTAATCGGAGGCCAACTGCTGAGCGGCTTGTTCGCTGTTTAAATAGTTGATCACGACGTTGGCACCTTCACGCAAGAAGGCGCGCACTAAATGCTCGCCCAAACCACGAGCGCCGCCGGTCACTAATACCACTTGTTGATCAAATGCAGGTGCGGCTTGGGGAGGAATATTCTGTTGCATGGCTTAACTACCTCTAAAAAGTCAGAGGCGAAGGCAGATGGGCAGTTGCCGAGAGCCGAATGGCTGACATCCCTTCGCCAGTATGAACTGGATCAGGTTCGACGGGTGTTATCTCAGCCGAGCAGATTTGCTGCCCGACACCCCGTGTCACGGCCTAGACCATAACATATCCCAGCAGGGAGCTGAAAGCCGGAAGCGATAAGCGGTCAGCTAAAGAACAGTGAACGTTTTCTGCCGCCTTACCCTATATCGGCTTAGTCTGGCCCTTTATTGTTTATGTTTTGATTTATCTGCTGGCTTCCAGCTTATCGCTTACGGCTATCTTCGATTTGGTTAAAACAGCGCGGCAGTAGATAATGTCGGTCTGGATGCAATGGAGAAACCACTTGATGAGCACACAAGCTACTAGCCTCACTATTACTCGCCCCGACGACTGGCATTTACACCTGCGCGATGGCGCACTATTAGCGGATACAGTTGCCGACGCTAGCCGTTACTTAGGCCGCGCACTGGTGATGCCGAATCTGTTACCGCCCGCCACCACTACCGAGCTGGCGCTGGCCTATTACGACAGAATAACGGCAGTGCGCCCAGCTGGCAGCCAGTTTGAACCTTTGATGAGCCTGTACCTCACCGATAAGACGGATCCAGAAGAGATCCGCCGCGCCAAGGCCAGCGGTAAAATAGTGGCTTGTAAGTTGTATCCTGCCGGTGCCACCACCAACTCCGACTCTGGCGTAACCGACGTGAAGAATATTTACGCTGTGCTGGAAGTGATGCAAGAAACCGGCATCTTGCTGCTGGTACACGGTGAAGTAACCGATGCTAGCGTCGATATTTTCGACCGCGAAAAAGTCTTCCTCGAAACTATCTTGCCAAACGTGGTACGCGACTTCCCTAACTTAAAAATCGTGCTCGAGCACATCACTACTGAACATGCGGTGAAATTTGTGGAGCAAGCCGGTGATAACGTGGCGGCGACCATTACCACGCATCACCTGATGTTTAACCGTAACCACATGCTGGTGGGCGGTATTCGTCCGCACTATTACTGCTTACCAATCTTAAAGCGCAACACCCATCAACAAGCTTTGGTGAGCGCCGCCATTAGCGGCAACAAGAAGTTCTTTTTAGGCACCGACTCGGCGCCACACTTTAAGAAGAATAAAGAAACCGCCTGTGGCTGTGCTGGCGCCTATACTTCCCACGCCGCCATTGAGCTGTATGCAGAAGTATTTGAAGAAGCAGGTGCACTGGATAAGTTAGAAGCCTTTGCTAGCCACAACGGCCCAGACTTTTACGGTCTGCCACGCAACGCAGACACCATTACCTTGGTCAAAGAGACTTGGTCTGTGCCAGCCACTCTGCCGTTAGGCGGTGAAGAATTGGTGCCAATTCGCGCCGGTGAAACCATCAGTTGGATGGTTAAATAAGCGCCAAGCGCTTATAAAGCTGACACCAAAAACGCGGCCTTGAAGGCCGCGTTTTTTATTGCTGTTTAAATCGGTATAAAGTCGCTCTGGCGTTCGGCAATTCTGCTTTTGATAAACTGCGTAAAGGCCTGCACCTTAGCGGTGCGATGCAGATCGCCGTGGCTAGTTAACCAAAGATCATGTGTCCAACTTTCAGGTGGTGGTAGCAACTGCTGTAACCCAGAAGCCAAACTTGCTTGCCAGCAGCTCAAAGGGCCACATCCCATTCCCGCCTCCAAAGCAGGAATAAAACCGGTGAAATCTTGTACTCGATAGCAAATCTGCTCAGGTAATACTTTCTTGTCCAACCAACGCATAAATATACTGCCGGGACGTGGGCTAGTCGTGCCGATAAATCGATGGCCCGCGATTTCCTCAAGCGAATTAATACGGCCATAACGGCGTAAATACTCACGACTAGCGTATAAGGTAGCCGTAGATCTCGTCAGATGTTGCACAACATAATCAGGCTCTTCTGGCTTAGTTCCAGACCGTATACTGACATGCGCCTCACCATGCTCCAGCCGATATATACGCCGATCTGCCGTATATTCCAATCGTATATTAGGGTGTAGACGCTGAAATTCCGCCAATAAGGGAGTCATATAAGGAACTAAATTATTAACAGAGGTCAGGATCAGGGTGCCGGCTAAGGCTTCACTTTCACCAACTTTGGCCCGCATGCGATTAAATGTCTCTTCGGCTTGCATAGCCGCAGCCAACAATGCTTTTCCTGCCTCTGTCGCAACATAACCACGCGCATGACGGTGAAAAAGACGAGTACCCAGCTTAGTTTCCAGCGCATTAATACGGCGTAATACCGTGCTGTGATGCACATCAAGTTGCAGGGCAGCCGCACTTAACGAACCTAACTTAGCCACCTGATAGGCAATATAAATTTCGTGCCAATCATCCACTTGTGTATTTATGCACATAACCTCTGCATCCACTCTATTTTCCTTCATTTTTACACATGGAATACTGGCCACCAAGTTGAAATTAGCCAAGGAAAAATACCATGCATACCTTAGACGCCATCATGAGTCGCCGCTCAATCAAACAATATGATCCCGCCTTCATCATGCCCGAAGCCGATATTGATCAGTTGTTCCATTGCATGCTGCAGGCTCCCACGTCCTTTAATCTCCAACACTGGCGTTTCGTACAGGTTGAAGACCTACAATTACGCGCCGAGATGCGTAAGGCCGCAGGGAATCAAGCACAGGTAACCGATGCATCTCTACTACTGGTGCTTTGTGCCGATACTCAAGCTTGGCAGCGTACCCCTGAATATTGTTGGCGCCATGCTCCCACCGACACACGCGATCTCATGCTTGCTATGATTCACTGCTTTTATTCAGAACAGCACCAGCTACAGCGTGATGAAGCAATTCGCTCGGTTGGCATAGTCGCGCAGACTGCCATGTTGGCTGCCAAAGCCATGGGTTACGACAGCTGCCCCATGATAGGTTTCGATACACCGCGCATTGCCGAGCTTATTCAGCTACCCGATGACCATGTTATCGGCATGATGCTGACCATAGGAAAAGCGAACAAACCAGCTTGGCCTAAACCCGGGCAACACTCTCTGGAAAGCGTGAGAGTACAGGATCGCTTCAACCACTCATTCGGCAAACCGATCGACGGGAGATAAACATGTTTATGCAAACTTCGCTCGCCCATCTACGCGTGCTACTGGCTACACTGTTTATTGCAGGGTCCTTTATCGTTTCAGCACAACTGGCGCCTGTAGCGCCAGCCGCTTCCTTGACTCTACTACGCTTTTTACTGGCCGCAACCTTGATACTGCCCTGGATATTGATCAACGCCGAACGGCGACGCAAACTGCTGCAAGCACTGCCGCGCGGCCTTATTATCAGCCTCTTCTATGCACTTTTTTTTATCTGCTTGTTTGAAGCTCTACATACCACCACAGCCCTAAATACCAGTACTCTGTTCACCTTAGTGCCGCTGCTCACCAGCGTGTTAGGCATCTGGCTACTAAACATGCCTATCAGGCGTCCTCAGGCGCTCAGTTATCTACTGGGCATGTTGGGCGCGCTTTGGGTAATCTTTGAAGGCAATCCGACCCGTGCCCTGGCGCTACAGCTTAACCAAGGCGATAAGATATTTTTGCTGGGCGTGCTCAGCATGTGTGCCTATTCATTGAGTATGAAGTTGCTCTATCGCGCAGACTCAATCGCCGTGCTGACCTGTGCAATTCTGCTAGGAGGTACATTCTGGATGGGGCTTGCCGTTTGGCTCGCCAATATTCCGTTACAGTGGCAAGACTTAGGACAAAACGATCTACTGGCGATGGCCTATCTGGTGGTGTGCGCCACACTAGGCAGTGTTTATCTCTATCAATCTGGCAGTATCCACCTTGGTCCGCAAAGAGTCATGGCCTACACCTACCTCAATCCAGTGGCAGTCACACTCCTGCCTTGGTTACTTATCGGAGAGCCAATCGCCTCTGTACTCTGGCCTGGCATAGTTATCGCCTGCTTAGCGACTTGGCAACTACAGCGCACCTCTAACTTCACCGTATCAGACAGCCTAGCGGCGCTCGAAATACCGCCGTTAGATCCTTCAGATATCCGTCGCCACAAGTAAACTGCTTGGCCGAAGTTTGACAAGCATCACGTTTCTTCTTACTCTCATCGCCATTCCTGGGGGAGCCTAAGGTGCGGTAAATAGCACCCAAGTTGGCTGAGATTCCGCAATTTGCTGCGGTAACCCTTAGAACCTGATCCGGATAATGCCGGCGAAGGGAAGGAACAAATCTTGCCATCCCTCTCTGCGCCTGCATTTTTCCGCCATATTATCGTCTATAAAAACGTCAATGATTGACGATGTACACCATGCTTGCCTATTCATAGGCAAAGGGAGAATTCATGTTACTCAGCACTACCGAAGCCATTCTTTGGCTCTGCTTATTTGCCGCCGTATTTGCCGTGCCGGGCATGCTGTATGCTCGTCGCCAACAAGACCACATTGAAGACTTTGTAGTAGCCCGCAATAGTCAAAATGGCATGGCCACTATGCTCACGCTATTGGCCACTACTTTAGGCGCTTGGATTTTATTTGGCCCGGCAGAAGCCGCCACTTGGGGTGGCATAGGTGCTGTTACCGGGTATGCTCTCGGTTCATTAGCACCCAATTTTATGATGATCCCCTTAGGCAAACGCCTGCGCGAGCTGATACCAGAAGGTCATACCCTGACCGAATTTGTGCTGCATCGCTACGGTAAAACTATGTACGGCTTCGTGATGGTGATCATGATGTTCTACATGTTTATCTCGCTGACGGCCGGCCTTACCGCCATCGCTAAAATGGTGAGCTTGCTGGCTCCTGTGCCTTTATGGGTAACGGCGTCTATCGTCATGTTCGCCACTCTGCTCTACACCTTGTATGGCGGCCTGCGGGTGACTATTTTTACCGACAGGGTACAGATATTAGTAATACTGCCATTCCTAATCTTGCTGATTTTCTTTGGTTGGCAAGCGGTAGGCGGCATAGGCCCCACCATTGCCGGACTCAAAGAAACGGCGCCTGAGTTACTCAATCCCTTCGATATGAATGGTTTTAAATCGGGCTTAACCTTATTTATCGCCGTCGTGTTAACCGGCCTCTTCTATCAAGGCACTTGGCAGCGCATCTTTGCCGCCCAAGATAACAAAGCCATTCGTAATGGTTTTTTGGTCAGTGGCCTAATGAGCTTTACCTTCATATTTATCATGGGTTTATTTGGCTTGGCCTTCGTAGGCCTCGGCTTGCCGGGCGATGGTTCGGTGGCGGTATTTGATGTGTTGTTATCAAATGTGCCGCTGTGGTTTGTGATTGGCTTATTACCCTTTGGTTTGGCCTTAATCATGAGCAGCGCCGACTCCACCATCAGCGGTATATCCAGCATGATAGTAGTCGACTTGCGCCGTATCCTGCCTGACTTTAGCGCCAATCGGCTGCTGGGTTTATCGCGCTGGATAATAGTCCTGATCTCGATTCCGGTGTTAATAGTGGCGTCTCAAGGCTTCAGCGTCTTGTATCTGTTTTTGCTGGCCGACTTACTCTGCTGCGCCGCCGCCTTCCCAGTATTCTTTGGCTTTTATAGCGCGCGCTATCAAGCCTATAACGCCGTATTAAGTACGGCTGCCGGCTTAATGGCAGGCCTTTGGTTATTCCCAGCACCCGGAGCCAAAATTGAATACTTACTAGAGTCTTTCTTGCTGGCAAGCTTGATACCTGTCTTGGTGTCGGCCTTGCTGCAATTTATGCCTAATCGCCAAGCGTTCGATTTTTCCATCTTGCGCCAACGTATTCGCAGCCTAGAAAGCTAAGCTGTCAGTTAAGTGAAAAGCTAAGCTAAAAAACCTAATTTAAAGCCGACCCTTAAGGTCGGCTTTTCTCTGCATAAGGCTGGCGTCTGCTGCCATAAGACGCAGACGCACGCCCGACAAACTGCTACACTCGCGCCCCAATGTTAAGCATTCAGGCTTACCTAACCATATTATTAAGCGCAGCCTATTTTCGGCTTATCATCTTAGATAACACGCCAACCTATTATTTGGAGAATCCATGAAAATTATGATCCGAGGCCTATCTCGCCTCACTACCGAAGAAAAAATATTAGCTTTATTAGCACCTTACGGACTAGTGCAATACTTTCACTTAGTCATGGATCCCAATACCAATAACTCCAAGGGTTTTGGTTTTGCTTTTATGCCTAATCCAGCCCAAGCCAAGGCCGCCATCAAAAGCTTGAACGGCATCGAAGTAGACGGCGAGAAAATTCGCGTGAAGAAAGCCGAAGACAAGCCAGAAGATGCTAAAAAAGTGGAGCCTAAATAATATGACTAATAACGATATCTTGCGCCGTGTGCGCTATTCACTGGATTTAAAAGATGCCCAGTCTCTCACCCTGTTTGCTCAAGGTGGCATTGAACTAGATGAAGCACAGTTTTTGGCTTTACTGGCTAAAGAAGAAGACGCCAATTACCACAGCTGCAGCAATGAGCAGCTGTTGGGCTTTTTAGATGGTTTGGTATTACAAGAGCGCGGCCCGCGCGACGGCGGCCCGGCCCCTAAAGCTGACGGTGCCGAACCAATGAACAATCAAGTATTTAAGAAGCTACGCGTTGCTTTGCAGCTAAAAGAAGACGACATCTTAAGCTTGCTGGCCTTGGCCGGTTTTATCGTGCGCAAGCCTGAGCTGACTTCCTTATTTCGCAAACCCGACCACAAACATTTTAAAGCCTGTGGCGACCAGTTTTTGCGTAACTTCTTGCAAGGCTTAGCCCTGCAACGCCGCCATGGCGCAGAGCTAGATGCCGACGCTAGCGCTAAATAAGCACAGATAAAATATCTAACCCGCTTTAATCTCTGAAGCTGGTAGCCGTTAAGGGCAAGGTGCGACCTTCTGCCGAGCTCTTTTCTGCAATATTAATAATGTTGAGCCCATCTAATGCATCTTGCATGGTCACGGGTGGTGGCGCCTCACCGCGCACCGCCTTGGCCGTGGCTTGATAGAAATAACGATAACCGCCTACCTCAGACTCAATAACTTGAGCATCTTCATCAGAATAGAAAATACCGTAATCCGCTTCTGCTTCTTTCGCCAAATATGGCGAGTCCGGCACTATGCCGTTTTGTAGCCGCTCTTCTTGGGGATCGAAGCCGCGCTTAATGTAGCAACCCAGTTCGCCCTGCAGCTTAAAGCGTAAGCTAGGTCCAGGATGATAAGGGCTAGAATGCAACACCACTTCTTTATCGTGGTAATGCAGCTGCACATGAAAATAGTCAGTTACCTTGGCACCGGGTCGCATCGATAAACAGCGCCCAGTCACCGACTGTGGCTTACCAAAGAGTACCAATGCCTGATCCACCAAGTGACCACCTAAATCAAACCAGATACCGGCACCCACGCCCGGCGTTTCAACGCGCACTCGCGGGCGAAAACGGTCGAAGTGCGACTCAAAACCATGAATAGGACCCAAGGTGCCGTCGGCTAATAATTTACGCAGCGTTAAGAAATCGCTGTCCCAGCGACGATTATGAAATGGGATCAAGCAAAGATTATTAGTATCGGCTAAGCGCATCAGCTCAGCACCTTGATGCAGCTGAGTCACTGTGGGGTTTTCCATCACCACATGTAAGCCTAAAGTCAGCGCCTTGCGGCCCAATTCATAATGCACCTCATTGGGTGCCGTGATCACCACCAGCTCGGCGCCAGACTCGGCCAGCATCTTTTCTACGTCTGTATAAACAGTCACATCTGGCCATTCTGCAGCAGCCAATTCAGGTTTAGAGGTGCTGATGGCGACCAGTTCGAAGTCCGCCAAGCTATTAATAAAAGGCAGATGGAAGATACGGGCCGACTGGCCGTAGCCGATAATGGCGGTTTTAATCACAGTTAACCTCGTTAAAAATCATATTTGTTATACCATCAATGACACTTGTATTAGGTTCATCTTGTTAATCTAATCAGCCGCGGGCCGTCAATAACTGGCTCTAGCCTAACCTGATGCTGAATAAAATCATAATAAACTGCAGCTTAGTCGCACCTTAGGAAGCCTTGTCATGGACTCTCACTACTCTTTATTATTGGCCGAACTGGCGGAATTTTTACCTACCGAGCGCATTATTACCGATCCCGCCCTGTGTTTAGCCTTGGGCACAGATGCCAGTTTTTATCGTTTATTACCCAAGATAGTGTTGCGCTTGGCCAATACCGAAGAAGTGATCAAGGTATTACAGCTGTGTAGCCAACATGCTATTCATTGCACCTTTCGCGCAGCCGGTACGAGTCTCTCCGGCCAAGCCATTTCAGATTCGGTGTTGATCACCTTAACCGATGATTGGCGTGGTCACACCATAGATGAACAAGCCACTGTCATCACCTTACAACCAGGCGTAATAGGCGCCGATGCCAATACGTATCTCGCGCCCTTTGGTCGTAAGATAGGCCCAGATCCGGCTTCTATTAATAGCTGTAAGATCGGAGGCATAGCCGCTAACAATGCCTCAGGTATGTGCTGTGGTACTGCACAAAACTCTTACCGTACGCTAGCTGGCATCAGCTTAGTGCTGGCGGATGGCACTTATCTCGATATCCGAGATGAATTAAGTAAGACCAAATTTGCAGAGCAACAACCACAATTACTGGCCGGTTTACGCCAGCTTCATAAAGACGTTATCAATAATGCGGCCTTAAGTGAGCGCATCCGCCACAAGTACCGCCTCAAAAACACCACCGGCTACAGCCTCAACGCTCTACTCGATTTTTCCGATCCCTTCGATATATTGGCGCACCTGATGATTGGCTCCGAAGGTACGCTGGGCTTTATTAATGACATCAGCTATCACACTGTGCCGGATCATGCCTTTAAGGCGTCTTGCTTGTTAGTGTATCCGGACATAGAAACGACCTGTTTAGCCGTCACAGAGTTAGCTAACACTGCAGTGGCCGCCGTAGAATTAATGGACGGCCGCGCGCTGCGTTCCATTGCCAATCTAGCTGGGATGCCTGATTTTATTCAAACCTTAGATTTAGAAGCGTCGGCATTATTAATAGAAGTGCACGGCGCCACTCAGGTCGAGCTAGAGCAGAAATGTGTACAGGCAATGACAGCGATTGAAGGCTTCACTCTGCTCAATCAAGTACCTTTTACTCAAGATAAGAGTCTGTGTAGCAATCTGTGGGCTATGCGTAAAGGTATGTTCCCTTCGGTCGGTGCTGTGCGTGAGATAGGCACGACTGTGGTGATTGAAGATGTAGCGTTTCACGTGGAACATCTTGCCGCCGCTGTGCGTAAGTTAACGGCCTTGTTCGAGCGCTTTGGTTATCACGAAGCTATCATTTTCGGCCACGCCTTAGCTGGTAACTTGCACTTCGTGTTTACACAAGGCTTCGATAGCGAGGCCGAACGGCAACGTTACGGCGACTTTATGGCAGCCGTCACTCAGTTAGTGGCTGTAGAGTATCAAGGTTCACTGAAAGCCGAACACGGTACGGGTCGCAACATGGCACCCTTCGTGGAATTGGAATGGGGTAAAGACGGCTATCAATTAGTGCAGCAGATTAAGGCGCTATTTGATCCCTTAGGCATCCTTAATCCCGGTGTTATCGTGAATGCAGATACACAGGCCCATCTTAACCATTTAAAGCCCTTGCCTGCGGCCGATCCCTTGGTCGATAAATGTATCGAGTGCGGATTTTGTGAGGCTGTGTGCCCGTCAAAAAACTTTAGCCTAACGCCTCGCCAACGCATAGTGCTGTATCGAGAACTGCAACGCCGCCAAGTGAATAACGAACTCATTGCCGACACTATGCAGCAGGTATTTGATTATCACGGCGTGGATACCTGTGCCGCTACCGGCTTGTGTGAACAACGCTGCCCGGTCGGCATTAACACCGGTGATATGATGCGTAAGCTACGCACAGTGCGTTACCAAAAATTTCAGCTTATCGCCCGTTGGACCGCCCAACACTTCGCCGGTACCACCAAAGCCGTGGCCCTTGGTTTGCACGCTATCAGCGGCAGCCGCAAGCTACTGGGCGATAACACAATAGCTCGTATTAATAGCAGCCTGCGCAGTGTCAGCGCGAACAAGGTGCCGCTGTGGTTTCCGGAGTTGCCTACGACTAACTCTTATCGGCTGGAAAAAGAATGCATCCAGTTAGCATCTAAGGCACTCGGCGGTAACAAGGTGGTTTACTTTCCCTCTTGTGCCAGCCGTATCTTAGGCCAATCACCACAAGCCAGCGACATGCGATCTTTAACCGAGGTAACACTCTCTGTATTAAGCAAGGCCGGCTTTGAAGTAATAATTCCAACCCAGCTGAAGAGTTTGTGCTGCGGTTTGCCTTATCAAAGCAAAGGCCTGTTTGAGCGGGCTACCGACAAGATGCAAGAATTGGAGCAGGCATTATGGCAAGCATCAGAACAAGGCCGCTGGCCAATACTCATGGATACTAGCCCTTGCGCCAAACTCAGTCTGGATAGTTTCACTCAAGATGTAACTGTCTATGAACCTGTGGCTTTTATTTTAGAGGAAGCATTAACACGATTGCAGATCACGCCGCTGGATGAAACAGTCATGCTGCATATAACCTGCAGTAGCCAGCGCATGGGCTTGGCCGATAAGATGCTGGAGCTGGCTCAGTTATGTGCCCAAAAAGTGATAGTGCCAGAGCAGATCACTTGCTGTGGTTTTGCCGGGGATAAAGGCTTCACCCTGCCCGAGCTTAACGCATCGGCCTTGGCCACTCTGAAACAGCAAGTGCCTAACGGTTGTACGCGCGGCGTGAGTAACAGCCGCACTTGTGAATTAGGCTTAAGCCATCA